>JBAXOG010000001.1:0-108359 GCA_037133395.1 bacterium
GTGCATGTGATCGGTCCCAGTGGCGTACCGCATGCCGTTGAATGTTGCGACTTTGAATGTGAAGACGGCAAACGTTACATTATCAACCCGGGAAGCATTGGTGCACCCCGTACCGACAATGCGCGCTCCACCTATTGTATTTACGACGACAAAGCCAGAACCGTGGAATTCAGAAGCTTGCCGTTTGATTTTGAAGCGTATGTGCGGGCTTTGCAGGATGCACATGTGGATGTGGATCCTTCTGTTTTGCAAAAAGAGGCTGCCCAGTCCATGCCCGAAGTACGCGAAGGCATCGCCTTCTCCAACCAGCCATCTGAACTGGAAGCAGCCCAAAATGTTACTCCATCCATGCGCTTACCCTCTACGAAGTTCCTTCAACGTCTCGCAATGACCTTAGTGCTAGGCTTATTGTTCATTGTCGCAGTCGCCATGTACTGGATGGTACAAACGCATCAGGAGGCGGAGCCGAAAACTTTTTCTGGTTTTATCCCTGCGCTCGAACTCGCGGTGCTCCAAGCGTCGCCACTGACATCTCCTGACAAAAATCTGTTACCCGACTTACCGCAGACCATCACCCCAAATGGGGTTGTGCCTGGCTGGCGATATGGTGTCGAGGACAGTGCTTCACAACATGTCAGAACAGGTCTTTGGGACGGAAAGACCACGCTTTGTTTTTCACATGATCAATTCTTGCGTCTGGAAATTGGCGCTCCTCTCATGGCACTGGGTAACTTCGACGTGCAGGCGATCTATATAAAAGGCCGCATTCGCCGCTCAGATGATTTTAACGGCACAGTCATGTTTAACGTCTCCCAGTTTGTTAAGAAGGAAGATGGTTCTCATGAGCAACTTAAAACCGATCCTTTTGCAGTACGCGACCCGCGCGGAGAACCCAAAGGCACTCTGAGCCTCAATCGTAAAGTAGACATCAAGAAACGCACAACGCACATCCAGTTTGCAATCGTGACCACCTTTAAAGGAACGCTCGAAATTGAACAGCCGACGTTAACAAGGGAAAAAAATGATTAAATCTATTGCTGATGAAGTATGGGCCTTCGACTGCGAATGGATCCCTGATCTACAGGCCGGACGCATTCTCTATAAGCAGCCCGAAGAAGTTTCCTCCAAGGAAGTTTTGGAAACCATGTGGGAACATGGAGGCAAAACCCCGGAAAACCCACAACCTTTTTTGAAGTTACTCCAGTGTCGTGTCGTGTCCATCGCAACCGTGATTCGCCGCGTGCTGCGCAATGGCGATGTGCAACTCTTTTTGTTTGCTTTGCCTCAAAACATCAACGATGAAACGCAAGACGAAGCCGCCATTTTGCGCCGCTTCTTGTTGGAAGGGCTCGCAACAAAAAATCCGCAACTGGTCGGCTTTAATTCCCGGAATTCGGATTTGCGGATTCTGCTCCAGCGTGCTATTATCCATGGCATCGATATTAAGGCGTTGGCCGAGCGGCTCCAAGCGAAACCTTGGGAAAGCCATGACGTCGATTTGATGGAACTCGTCAGTGGGTTTGGAAAGAACACCACTGTCTCCCTTAATGAACTTGCCCAGCTTTCCGGAATTCCAGGCAAGCTAGACACAACGGGCGATGATGTATGTGGCCTTTGGTATGCTGGCAAGCGCAAAGAGATTATTAACTACAACTGCTTTGATGCGCTAACCACCTACCTCGTCTGGTTACGGATGGTCTTTGTCTCAGGCAAGTTCACAAAAGAGGAGTATCGAATTGAACAGGTCCGCGTCCGGAAGTTGATTGAAGAATATGCGCAAAAGCCCAGCGAGACCTACCTACTGACCTATCTTGATGCCTGGCGAGATCTCAAGCAGCGAACCGGCCAAGTCGATGGCGTTTTTGAATAGCACTTTTAACCATGAGTTTACTTCCTACAATCAATACGGCGAAGGATGTGCAAGGGCTGTCCCCCCATGAGCTTCCACAATTAGCGGAAGAGCTTCGCGAAACTATCATCGATACCGTGAGCAAAAACGGTGGACATCTGGCATCCAATTTAGGATCCGTGGAGTTGACGATTGCCCTGCTTCGCATTTTCTCGCCCCCTCAAGACCGGGTCGTCTGGGATGTCGGACATCAAGCCTACACGTGGAAATTGTTGACGGGGCGCCGTGACCTTTTCCCCTCGATCCGAACACTCGGCGGACTTTCTGGTTTCACAAAACCCGACGAGAGCCCTTGCGATGCCTCTATTTCAGGCCATGCGGGAACGGCGCTTTCAACCGCACTGGGCATGGCGGTCGGACAGGCCCGTAAAGGTCAGGCGGGACACGTGGTCGCTGTCATCGGCGATGCCTCCATGACGAATGGCATTTCACTGGAAGCCTTAAACAACCTCGAAGATATCGACGCAAAGGTCGTCGTCATTCTTAATGATAACGAAATGTCCATTTCCCAAAGCGTAGGCTCCCTCTCCCGCCGTCTTGGAAAAATGCTCACCAGTGTTCGTTACAATCGCATCAAATCCGCAGCCGAAGCCGCAGGCCATCGGATGCACATGACTGCGCTCCGCGGCGTTTATCACAAGTTGGAACAGGCCATCAAGAGTATCTGGCTGCAAAACGCATTCTTTGAAGAGTTTGGACTTCGTTATATCGGTCCCATTGACGGCCACGATTTTAATGCGCTTGAAAACGCCTTCCTATCTGCACGCGATGATAAGCGCTCTGTGTTGATTCATGTTGCCACCCAGAAGGGACGGGGCTATCACCCAGCCGAAAAAGCGCCCAGTGCCTGGCATGGCGTCAACCCCTTTGACTGTGATAGTGGCGAGCAGACGAAAAGCACCAGCAAAGGCTATTCACAGACCTTGGGTGAGACCCTAACGACGCTTGCAGAAGGCAACGCATCTATTATAGCCATTACAGCCGCAATGTGTTCTGGCACAGGATTGACCACCTTTGCCAAGAAATATCCGCGCCGCTTTTTTGATGTCGGCATTTGTGAAGGTCATGCGGTGGTCTTTGCGTCCGGCCTTGCCGCAACAGGGCATCGCCCCATCTTTGCGGTCTATTCATCGTTTTTGCAACGTGCTGTTGACTGTGTGATGCATGATGTCTGTATTCAAAATCTTCCCGTGCTCTTCTGCATCGATCGCGCAGGCGTCGTCGGTAGCGACGGGCCAACGCATCATGGCATTTATGATATTCCCATGTTGCGCTGTCTCCCGAACTTAATCATGATGCAGCCTGCGGACAATCATGAACTGGATGCCATGATCCGCTTTGCGCTGACCCACAACGGCCCCGCCACGATTCGGTATCCACGTGAACCTGGGCCGCAAGAGGGAATGCGGGAATGTGAGAATACGGAAATTAAACTCGGCGAAGCGCACGTTATCAGCGCTGCGCCTGATGCGACAGTCTGGCTGTGGGCATTGGGTGACATGATCCCGCTCGCCACGGACGTAGCCGAGAAGCTCGCGTCGAAGGGTATCGCGGCCGGCGTCGTCAATGCGCGCTTTATCAAGCCATTGGATCTTACGTTACTCAAGCACCAGGTAGCTCAAGGCACAAAGCTTTTTATCACTCTTGAAAACGGAGCGGCAGCGGGAGGCTTCGGTTCCGCCATTTCACAAGCCCTGACCGCGGAAGGCATTTTAACGCCCGTGAAAATCATCGGCTGGCCTGATCGCTTCATGGGGCAAGGTACAACTGTCCAGTTGCGCGAGAGCGCTGGATTAACGGCGGAACGAATCGTGCAACAGGTATTGCTCTAGCCCATATTCATGGCGTCAACATCGATGGAGAGGGTGACATCTTTGGGTATCTCTGCTTTATCAAGCACGATTCGGAGAGGTTGCGTCATAAGGCGCGTCGTAGAGGCACGCAAGATAATCTGATAACGAAAATTTCCCTTAGCCTTTGCGAGCGGCGCAGGATAGGCGTCGGAAGTTCTAAAGTTCGAGCCGGCTTCGCTAAGCGCTACGCCGCGCCGGGGAAGTTCTAAAGTTCTCAAGTTCGACGGATCGACTTTTCCCATCGCCTTCAGCTCTTTTGCCAGTCGTTCTGCGGCAAATTTTACACGCTCTTCCGAGGGCCCCTTAAAGCCAAGGCAGACCAAATGTGTATACGGAGGATAATGCCCCGATTGACGTTCAGCGAGCTCCCTCTCCGCAAACAAGACAAAAGATTCCTCCTTCGCCGCGGCAGCCAGAATCGCGGGGTGCTCAGGTGAAAAGGTTTGAACAAAAACTTCGCCGGGCAATTCATCACGCCCTGCCCGGCCCGAAACCTGCGCAATCAACTGGTAGGTGCGCTCCCCTGCCCGGAAATCAGGGATGTGCAAGCTCATATCCGCTGACAGGACGCCAACCAACGTGACGTTTGGAAAATCAAGCCCTTTGGCAATCATCTGCGTGCCGATGAGAATATCCGCATGACCACTTTTGAAGCGTCCCAGAATTTCGTCATGGCTGGACTTGCGCGTGGTAATGTCCGCATCCATGCGTAAAATGTTTGCCCGTTGAAAGATTTTCTTGAGAACCTCTTCCACCTTCTGCGTACCAAAGCCTGCATAACGGAAAGCAGGATCACTACAAGCCGGACACTTTTCCGGCACATGTTTCCAGTTGCCGCACACATGACACCTCAGACAGTTATCGGTTCGATGATAGGTGTAAGACACACTGCACTGGTCACACGCTGGGGCATGTCCACACGAGGGACAGACCAACGAATTAGAATGGCCTCGGCGATTCAAGAATAGAATCGTCTGTTCCCCACGTTCCAGTCGACGATGCATGGCGTCCAGAAGTTCGGTTGAAAAGAGCTTCGCCTTGCCCAAGCGCATGTCAATCACGTGGACAGCCGGCATCGGACGGTTTGCTACGCGGCGCGTCAGATGCGCCACGGCATATTTTTTCTTTTGCACATTCAGCCACGTCTCCATGGAAGGCGTCGCTGTGCCAAGGACCACCACACAGGACTCGATATGCGCGCGCATGACCGCCACATCCCGCGCATGATATCGCGGAGTTTCATCCTGCTTATAACTCGGCTCATGCTCTTCATCCACAATAATGATACCAAGATTCTGCACGGGCGCAAAAAGTGCGGACCGCGGTCCGACCACGACTTGAGCCTCGCCCTTGCGGATACGATGCCACTCATCAAAACGTTCACCCTCACTCAAGGCACTGTGCAACACAGCAATGCGCTGACCAAAACGCGCGGCAAAGCGTTGCACAGTTTGAGGGGTCAGTGCAATTTCAGGAACTAACACTATCGCGCCCTTCCCTAACTCAAGCGCACGACCGATCGCTTGCAGATAGACCTCGGTCTTTCCTGAACCGGTCACACCATAAAGAAGAATCGGTTGCACGGCGGAATCGGATCGATCAAGCATTCCAACAATCATCTCAAGTGACTTCGCTTGTTCATCATTCAACACAAGAGGCTTCGAGGGCAGGATCTTACGATTCGCAAGCGGATCACGTCGCATCTGCTTCGGCTCGATTGTGATGAACCCTTTTTCCGCAAGTTTGCGCAATGTTTCCGTCGTACATGAAAACTCGCGCAACAAAGGCTGAAGCCATCCTCCGCCAACGCGACGCACATTTTCAAGCAGTTCTATCTGGCGCGGGGTCAACGGAGGGACGGCATGTGAACCTCCTCCCTCCTCCTTCCTCCCTCCTACCTGCACATAGAGCTGTTCCTTTGAGCGCATGTCGCGGTTGCGAACAGCGGCCGGCAATGCACAGCGTAGCGTCAATTCAAAGGGCGCATAATAATAGCCTGCCATCCAGCGGGTCAGGTCGATAAGTTTGGGAGAAAGGAACGATTGCGTGTCCACAGAAATGAGGGACTTGAGCTTGGGCTTGTCAGGAGGCAGGTCAAACAGTTCACCGAATTCAACAGGTTTTCGACACCGTTCATTGTTTGAACGTTCTTCGCTGATGATCTCAATCACATACGCATCTGCTTCGCGGCCGCCGAAGGGCACGCGCACACGCTGACCGATGCGGATTGTTTCCGCTAGTTCCTGAGGCACCGCATAATCGAAGAGCCGATCAGCGGCGATATCTGTAGCGACACGAGCAATCATACAGTCGATAAATACCCCTCACGCTGGACACAAAAAAAGGAGCGGTACACCGCTCCTTTTTTCATATACTCTGAAAGAAGCCCCTTATTTTGGAGACTGCTCTCCCTCTGGACCCAAATAGGTCAAAGGCTGGATGTTGGAACTACCCGCAATCGTAGTCTTAAACGTCTGGCTATTATACAGCACGCGGATCGTGGCATACTTCGACTGATTGTTAAAGGTGCCTCCACCTTTGCGAACCATAACGAATCCCTTATTTGCGAAGGGGGCCTTATAAGTGGCTGACCACTGCAACTTGGTATCATCAACCGTGGTGAGATCCTTACGCAAGGAGGTGCAATCGAGGTTACGGGTCACGAGGATGGGGATAATATCTTCCATCTCGTCACGGATGTTACCCGCGATCACCCACATATTGTTAGCAGCCTGAAGCTTGCCCTGTCCAGATTTAGCAGGAACGCCTGCGCCTGCCAACTTGGAATAGTCAAAGCCCTTGACATACGGATCATGCGTATCCGTCCCCGCGTTCTGTCCATCATAGAGCTCATAAAAATAATCCGAGCTGTTTTGGAAGGTCTTGATTCCAATATCCTGCGAAGCGGTATCCACGCCGGTATCCTGAGTTGTCTTCGGCCACACACTCCCGAGACCCAACGGTTCACGATCCGTATTTGCGCTTGTAATTGCGACAAAAATATCACGCCCACGCGCAGCAATGGCGGCCATATTCGCCTTCATCATCGCATTCGAAATTGCGGGAAAGAGAGCAGCCGAGAGAATACCCAAAATACCAATCACCACGAGCAACTCCACCAACGTAAAGCCCTTTTTATTAACCGAATTCATTTGAAGTCTCCTTGTTTAGCAACCCAACCAACGAGTTGCTTGTTATTTATTGAATTAACTTTATCACGGTTACGAAAAAGGGTCAAGCCTTACAGCGGAAAATAAAACATTTTAGTCCCGACGTCAATTACGAACTCCTAATTGCCAAACATCCCTGAGTGTGATACGATTTATTTAATGAAACTTTGGAACGTCGAAAGAATCCGGACGGACACGTATGAAAAAAAGCTGGCCTGTGTAACCGTTTATGATTATACAAGCGCCAAACTTGCTGATGCCGCGGGGTTTCCGCTCCTGCTCGTGGGTGACTCCCTAGGCATGACGATGCTTGGTTTTCCAACGACCCTCCCCGTGACACTCGAAATGATGTTGCATCACACGGCGGCTGTTGTCAGAGGCGTGAGCGACGCGCTCGTTGTTGCGGATATGCCGTTTCTGACGTACCAAGTTTCGGTTTCCGAGGGGATTCGGAATGCGGGACGCTTTTTGCAGGAGGCGGGGGCAGATGCTGTTAAAATCGAAGGCGGGGCGATACGAGCCGATCTCATCAGCGCACTCACTCAGAATGGCATCCCCGTACTCGGTCATATCGGATTAACGCCCCAATCCGTCAACCAAATGGGCGGTTATAAGGTACAAGGACGTACACAGGCGGCGGCCGAACAGCTCATACAGGACGCGCGTATCTTGGAACAGGCGGGCGCATTTGGTGTAGTCCTGGAATGTATACCCCCAGATGTGGCAGAAAGCATTACCGCCTCCCTCGACATTCCAACCATCGGCATTGGTGCAGGTCCGGGATGCGACGGACAGATCCTGGTCATGAATGACCTTCTGGGACTCTCCACCCAACCTCCTGCCAAGTTTGTCAAACCGTATGCCGCACTGGCGAAAACCATGCAAGAGGCCTTTGCTGCGTATATTCAGGAAGTCCAGAACGGGACATTTCCTTCCGCCGAGCACTGTTATGCGCGCATCTCGTGAAGATATTGTCATAACGGGACTCTCTTGCCGTTTCGCGGAATCGCCAGATCCTGGTACATTCTGGAAACATATTTTGCAACGGCATCAGATGTTTACCCCTTTGTCCACGACCGATGCGGCCGCGAGTCCGCCTCTTTTTGACCGCCCCTACCCGTCCGTCTCAGCGCAATTAAATGATCTTTATGCCTGTAATGCGGAAGATCAATATTTTAAGCGTGAGATAACCGCAGGCGAGAATCCAGCTCTCTATTTTATACTACAACTCGTCATGGATGCCTTACGGGACAGTAGGTGTTCGATCAATAACCTTCCAACCGATCGCATCTCGCTCCGCATGGGCTACTCGCCACCCTTCAATTCGGCTGTCGTCAACTGGCTTCAGCACACCTTTTTCCTTGAACAGACCGTCGGAATTATTCAAAAGTTTTTTCCGCATGCGCAGGCAGATCACATCTCCACAATCCGAGCGCAACTGGCCGCATCGCTACCCAAGCCGAACGTCTACGCCTTTATGTCCGCCTTTGGTTCATCCGTGGCAGCCTGGTCTGCGCATCTACTGGGATTTGCGGGGCCCGCGACAACCATTGAATGCGGTGCTATCTCCGCACACCAGTCCTTCCAGCAAGCCATTGACGATTTGCTCATGCGTCGCTCGGATATTGCGGTCGCCGGAGCCATTCAGCCCCCCATTACGCGACCGATCATGCAAGGACTCGCCGGAGCCATAACCTTTTCACGTGGCAAGACATTGATGCCCTTCAGCCGTGAATCAGACGGTACCCTTCCAGGGGAGGGAGGTGCGGTCTTTATCTTAAAGCGACTGAAAGATGCTTTGCGCGACAATGACCGCATTTACGCGATTGTTCACAGTCCGGAACTCGTCGCAGCATCCTTGGAGCATCATCGCGCCATTCCGCTCGCCCCTGAGCGTATGATTCGGGCCATTAACCGGTCATTAAAAAGATCAAAAGTTACCGCTGATGCCCTGACCTACATCGAGGCGTATGGTTCAGGAGTCCCTCAGATTGACCACGTGGAGCTGAATGTCCTTCTGGAAACGTTTGGCGAGCGGAAAGCCGATCATCCGCTCGTTGGCATAGGCGCGGTAAAGGGCAACTTCGGTCATACCTTAGTCTCATCGGGCGCAGCCTCACTCTTAAAGGCAACACTAGCTATCTATCACCGCATACTGCCCCCGAATGTTGAGATTGAAAAGCCTTATCCACGTCTTTCCTCCGCAAAATCACCCTTGTATTTGCTGGATGAAGCACGGCCCTGGATGCGGGGCAAACGTGACCAACAACGCCGGGCCGGTGTTTCGGCAGTCGATTTCACTGGGAGTTGTGGCATGGCTATTCTTGAAGAATATACAGGAGGTGACACATGATCCGTCATCATCTGTGCGACCTCTTTGAGACGGAGCTTTTCTTGATCGGTGCTGAACATGAAGCTGCACTGATTGAAGAGTTGGCCTGCGTTCAATATCTGGCCGAACACGCAACAAGGGTATCCCTGCAGGATCTCGCCTATACCTGCGCGAGCCGGGCACGCAAAAAACCAGTAATTGTTGCCATTGTAGCCTCTAAGATGTCCGACCTCTGCGAGCGCTTAACCTTGGCTCATAAGAAACTCTCTGATAAGGCCGGACGCATTCGCGACAAGAGTGGCACGTACTATTTCCGTGAGCCCCTGTGCCCCAAGGGACGCGTCGCGTTTCTCTTCCCAGGCGTCATGTCGTTTTATCCAGATATGCTGCGCGATGTAAACCTGGTCTTCGATAACTGCCGTGCCGCATTCGATGAATTAGAAGAGGCCGTACAAGGGAATGCAGAAAACTTTGTGCCCTCGGATTTCATTTTTCCGCCTGCAGCTTGTTATCGGCCGGACACACACGTGTTTTCGGCGGAGGCCTTTGCTGAGTCCTTCATCGCGAGCCATGTAGCTAATACCGCCTTATATCGTATAATAAATGGTATGGGCATTGAGCCTGATGGACTCCTGGGGTTCAGCGGAGGGGATCTATGCGCTTTCGATGCCGCAGGCATCTTTGGAAAGCTGACACGATCAAAACGCATTGCCTTTCTACGAGAAGGGTATGAGATGCTCGGCAATCTTTCTCATCGTGAAGACTTACCCTTATGCCTCATGTTTGCCGTCATGGATGCCACCCGCGAGCTTTTGGAATCCCTGATCGTAGCGCATCCAGGACGTATCGAAATCACAGCCTTTTACAGCCCACGGCAACAGGTTATCGCTCTGTCGCCAGAAATCGAGACGATTGTCCTCGAAAAATTACATGCGGCAGGCGCAAAGGTAATGTCCATCCCCATGGTCCGTCCTTTCAATACGCCCTGGTGTGCAAAAGCACTGCCCATGATTCAGCAGTTTCTGGCACACTGGGTACGCCATATTCCCAAAATACCCATTTACTCCTGTGCGACAGCCGATCGCATCCCCGCACGACCGCGTGAAATTCTGCAACTCAGTGGCGATCAATGGAACGAACCCATCCGCCTGGAAGAGACCATTCAGCGTATGCATGCGGACGGGTTTCGTATATTCATTGAAGTCGGCGTCCGAGGAAACCTCACGACTGCGGTCAGCGAAATCCTCAAGGGAAAGGATCATCAAGCTGTTGCCCTGAATCGTATCCACCGCTCCGGCATCACACAATTGAATCATGCGTTAGGTCTTTTAGCCGCACAAGGCGTGCCGCTTGACTTAACCACCCTGCATCACAACCGAAATTCGCGTCTCGTCGATCTCAAAAATCCAATCCTTCATTCCGAAATACCGCGGACCCAACGGCTTTCCTCCGATTATCAAACCATGTCGGCTTTTTCGCTGGCACTCGACATCAGCGCAACCCCTGCGCCCAAAGCCCCTGTCGACACCATACGTAGGAATTTGCCAGATATCGGAGAACGCAAACATCTCTCGTTTGGTGCCGACTTCCCCTTGTTGGCCAATGGCGACATTCTCGAGGAACAGCCCGGCATCCTCGTCGAAATATCCAAGATGCTGACATTGATGGAATATCCCTTCTTGGCGGATTATTCGATTGGCACGCATCAACTCTCCTTTGTGGATCCAACATTGAAAGGCCTCTCGATTCTTTCTTTGTCCTCTGGACTGGAAATCATGGCAGAGGCCGCACGTAAGCTGGTTCCGCGTACACGTGTCGCTGAAGTCGATAATTTGCGGACACAACGCTGGATTGGCTTTGAACGCGGCAGTGTCAGCATCAAGGTTCGTGCGGAACGTATTGCCTGGAGCGACCCTCGTTATACCGCCATCAAGGTTCAGCTTCGCGACAATACGCCGAACAGCTCCTACACATGGCCCGTGATGGAAGCCACCGTTCTGTTGGCTGGAGCGGCCAGTGTCGATCTCCCACCTGCTCATCCCCCACCCTTGACGAATCCACGTCAGGTCAACTGGTCTGGCCAGGAAATTTATCCAGAACGTCTATTCCATGGACAACGGTTGCGCCTGATCCGACATGTCGATTTGTGGAGCGAGGGCGGGATCGATTTTGAAATCGATGTGCCTGTACGCTCTGATGCCGTCACCTACACACGGATGCCGCTCTTCTCCGTATGGCCGATGCTCATGGACGGAATCGCCTCCAGCTTTTCGCTGTGGCGGTCGCACGAAAAGTTCCCAGGTGCGGTTTCGCTCCCCTTCCGTGCGCGCCGTATCCTCTTTTACGCTTCAACCTTTACGGAAAATGCGCGGTTACGCGGCTATTTCCGGCTCACATCAGTCACACCGCGTTCACATGTGGCTGACATCCAAGTTTCGGATGGGAATGGCAATCTGCTCATTGAATTCAAGGGATGGGAAGAAATTTGCGAACGTGTCCCCAACGAGTATCACAAGTACATCCTCAAGCCATCTGAACGCTTCTTATCGCAAGAACTGCCCTTAAGTTTGCTGGGAAATCCTGTATCTCCTGTCGCCACAGCCGTGATTACCGACGTGCCCTTAAAGATTTTTGAAGCTAATCAGGAAATGTGGCTGAAGGTACTCGGACACGTCTTGCTCTCCACACCCGAGCGCGATGAATGGATGGATATGCAGGGCTCAACCCTGCGCCGAGCAGAATGGTTGTTAGGGCGCGCCACCGCTAAAGAATCTGTCCGTCGCTATCTCCAAAAGTATCTGCTCTCTCACTGGACCTCGGCGGATATTCAGATCTGGGCAGACGACGCAGGAAAACCGAACGCCATCGGCCCATGGCGGGATATCCTGAGGGCATCAAGCTTGGATATTTCCATTGCCCATACTTCGAAGCTGATCGTTGCGGCTGCCGCCGCAAATGCGCGTATCGGCATTGATATCGAGACCATCGGACGTGACCTGTCCGAAGATTTTTCGAACGGTGTCTTTACGCCGGAAGAGATGGAACGTGCCGCCCAAATGCGTGAAAGCCCCATTGCCCTGCTTAAGTTCTGGTGTGCCAAAGAAGCAATATCCAAGGCTCTCGGAACGGGTATTCGGTACAGTCCTCGCGACTTGCACATTGTCGGCGTGGATGAAGAAAAAGGCTGTGTGTATATCGAACTGTTGGGTCAATGGTTGGACATGTTCAAACAATTTAAGGGCAGAAAGAATATCGTCTATACCTCAGTCTATGCCGGACATGCCTTTGCCTCCTGCATATTCTCAAACTCGCTATTTGGGGACTAGAATTGTTCATTTTAGTAAACCCGGAACTCTAGAATTTCTTAATATTTGAAATTGCGATAGATAGCCAGTTTGTGTATACTTTAAGACAACATTTCATCTAATAGGATGTTGGGTGAATGATACGTGGTTTCTTTAAATAAAACTATGCAGTATGTTACAGCAATTTTAACGGGTGTTGGAAAGGCACTTCCCGAAAAGTGTCTCACAAACGCCGACCTTGAAAAAATGGTCGATACCTCCGATGAGTGGATCACGCAGCGTGTCGGCATCAAGGAACGACGGATTGCCGCAGACGGTGAATGGGCATCAACATTAGGCTTGCGGGCAGCAAAGGATGCCTTAGCTATGGCCAACCTTCCTGCTGATCAAATCGATTTGATTCTTGTTTCTACGACCACACCGGATACGATTTACCCGTCGGTTGCTTGCTTAATCCAGAAGGATTTGGGAGCTACACGCGCCGCTGTATTGGATGTTTCTGCGGCCTGTACAGGTTTTGTCTACGCCTCGGGTGTTGCTTGGTCCATGATTCGCTCCGGATTAATGAAGAATGTCTTGGTGGTTTCGAGCGAAATCCTTTCATCAACTGTGGACTGGAGCGACCGCGATACATGCTTGCTCTTCGGTGACGGCGCAGGGGCCGTAGTCTACAGCGCATCCGACGAGGAAGGCCGTGGCATCCTTTCTATGACACTCGGCGGCGATGGAAATCACTGCGATATCTTGAAGTTACCCAACAGCGGTTGCCGCGTCTTCCCCGAATATAAGGGTCGTTTCCTCCAGATGCACGGTAACGATGTCTTTAAGCTGGCTGTCCGGACCATGTCCGAATGCGCGATCGAAGTTTTAACCGCTGCCGGATTGACAACCGATGACATTAATCTCATCATCCCGCATCAAGCGAACATCCGCATCATTGATGCCATTACCGCGCGTTTGAAAGTGCCCAAAGAAAAAATGTTCATCAATATTGAAAAATATGGTAACACCTCATCAGCGACCATCCCCATTGCACTTTGCGAAGCTATTGAGCAAGGTCGTCTCAAACGGGGCGAAATCGTGATCTTTGATGCCTTTGGGGCAGGTCTGACATGGGGCGCTATGGCTTTGAAGTACTAATATGAAACTGATACGTTTTCTTGCCGAAGGGGGCAATCTTCCTGAATATGGAATCCTACAGGCAGACAACACTGTGGAAACAATCACAGGCGACCCTTGGTTCGGCGCGTGGCAGCCTTCAGGCAAAAAAAAGACCGTCAGAAAATTACTCGCTCCGCTTCAACCCTCGGTAATCTTAGCCATCGGTCTCAATTTCAAGGCTCATGCAGAGGAAACAAATCAACCCATTCCGACCCATCCGGTTCTCTTCATGAAGAGTCCGTATGTCACGCAAAATCCCTTAGACCCGATTCTCATCCCCACCCATCTCGCCAGCACAAAAGTCGATTACGAAGCTGAACTCGTTGTCATTATCGCCAAGGAATGTAAAAATGCCACGCGTGACAATGCGATGAACTTTGTTTTCGGGTATACCTGTGGTAACGACGTGACTGCGCGCGACTGGCAGAAGAGTTTTGGTGGCAACCAGTGGTGCCGCGGAAAGTCTTTTGACACTTTTGCACCCCTCGGACCTTGCATTGTCACCAAGGACGAGATTTCTGATCCACAGAAGCTGACCCTTAAGGCAATTGTAAACAACGAAGTCCGTCAATGTAGCAACACCGCCGACCATATTTTTTCCGTCATTGACTTGATCGTCTTCTTGAGTGGTAGTACCACATTGCCTGCGGGAACAGCCATTTTCACGGGCACTCCCTCTGGCGCAGGGTTCGCCATGCAACCCCCCGTCTTTTTGAAAGCCGGGGATCGTGTCACCATTTCAATTGAAGGAATCGGCGAACTAACCAACCCCGTTGAGCTTGAAAAATGATAGCTATTGTTGATTATAAAGCTGGAAATCTGACGAGTGTTCAACTCGCCTGTCGCGCATTGGGCTGTGAGGCTGTTGTCACCTCCGATCCGCAACAAATCCTCGCTGCTGAACGCGTGATCTTCCCGGGCGTCGGCGCAGCCGGCGCGGCCATGAAGCACCTGACCTCCATGAAACTGGTCCAGGTTCTCCATGACGTCGCAAGCCGTGGAACCCCCTTTATGGGCATCTGCCTGGGTACTCAAATCCTCCTCGAGTTCTCGGAAGAGGACGGCGGAACCCCTACCCTTGGCCTGCTTCCTGGACGTGTCCCGCGCTTCCAGCCTACAGACCGTCGTGATAAGGTCCCGCAGATCGGCTGGAATCAGGTGCGAAAGGTGCGCAATCACCCCCTGCTGGCGGGTATTGATGACGACAGCGAGTTTTATTTCGTCCACAGCTACTATCCTGCACCGGCCACACCGGATCTGACCATTGGCACAACTGATTACGCAGGCATCACCTTCACGTCCATGCTCGGACGCGCCAATGTGGTGGCCACACAGTTCCACCCGGAGAAGTCCGGCCGCATCGGCTTAAAACTCCTCAACAACTTCTTAACCTGGAATCCTTCGCGCTAGCGAACCTACTTTTATGCTGACGAAACGCATTATACCTTGCTTGGATGTCATCAACCGACGCGTGACCAAGGGCGTCAAATTTCAAAACAATGTTGATTTAGGCGACCCGGTCGAAATGGCGATCCGCTATTCCGATGGCGGCTGTGATGAGCTGGTCGTCTATGATATCACAGCCTCTGCCGAACGCCGTCCCATCGATATCGACATGGTGCGCGCGGTCGCCGCCGCCATCCGTATTCCGTTTGCAGTCGGTGGCGGCATCGCCACCCTCGAAGACATGTCGCGCGTGCTACTGGCAGGTGCGGAAAAGGTTTCCGTCAATTCCTTGGCCATCAAGAATCCGCAGATCATCCGTGAAGGCGCACAGGCCTTTGGCTCGCAGTGTGTTGTCCTCGGCATGGATCCTGTGGCGCATCCCGACGATCCCCGCTTTCCGAGCGGCTATGAAGTGACTGCACGCGGCTTCCGCGAGCGCACCGGCATGGATGCTGTTGAATGGGCCAAGCGCGCAGTTGATTTAGGGGCCGGCGAGATCGTGGTCAACTCGGTGGATGCCGACGGTACCCGCGCAGGATTTGAACTCACGATTACACGGCTCATTGCCGAGGCTGTGAATGTACCCGTTGTCGCCAGCGGCGGCGGCGGCACAGCCGCACATATCCGCGATGCCTTCACCATCGCCGGCGCAGATGCCGCGATTATCGCCGGCATGATCCATTCCGGAGAATACACCCTCCGCCAGATTAAAGACTCGCTCCACGCCGACCACGTCCCTGTTCGCATGCATTGGTAAGCCCCCTGGAAATTTGCGAGGGGGTCACTTCTTAAACTGAGCGTTAAAAGTTAAACGTTGAGCATTGAGACATCATGACCACTCAAGAAATACCTGCTGTAAATAAATTGCTAAAGAAGGCGTATGAGTCAACACATGCGCCGATTATCGAGCTGGTCGCCGCGCAAACGAACGATCCCTTCCATGTGTTAGTGGGAACCATTTTGAGTGCGCGCACAAAAGATGCCTGTACAGCCGGAGCCTGCGGACGGTTATTCCAACACGTTATGACCCCTGACGATTTAAAGAAGATTTCACAGGAGAAACTGGAGAAGCTCATTTACCCTGTCGGCTTCTTCCGGGACAAGGCGCGGCACCTAAAAGAACTGCCTCATGTATTAGAGGAGAAATTTGGTGGCGTATTGCCCAGTACTGTTGAAGAGCTCTGTGAGTTGCCAGGTGTGGGACGCAAGACCGCAAACCTTGTAGTCGCACTTGGCTTCGACAAGCCCGGAATCTGCGTAGACGTACATGTCCACCGTATCACTAACAGGCTAGGGTTAATTAAGACCAAGACTCCCTACGACACCGAGATGGCATTACGAAAAATTCTGCCGATACGGTATTGGAAGACGTGGAATTCCTATCTCGTCTCTTTCGGCCAGACCCGCTGTGCCCCGCGCAATCCGCGTTGCAAAGATTGCCCAATCAAGACCTTTTGTAACGCTTGCCTACACTCCGCGTGTAGCCCTCAATAGCGTTGAATTTCGGAACATTCTATCACCTTCCGATAATCCACTTCGATACGCTTCGCGAGTTCTTCTTGGACATTTGCGAAGCACGCGAGTATCTGCTTATAGTCCGGGTCATCCTTGGACGTGAACTGTCCCTTGGATAACGGAATAGCAAGGAATGGGTTCTTTTCAGGATGATCGAGGCGTACATAGAACGTTTCCGGCAGTTCAAATTTGCGACGCGAGGCAATCTCCTTCAATGTTTCATCCAGTTTGGACGGCAATACTCTCCGGCAACCTGGCAAATAGGTCTGCAAGGATTGTGACGTGCCGTAGTAAGGCACATTCAGATCAATCCACATCAAGATGCGGAGTCGTTCATCGGCACTCAGTTCCACGCGCTTACTTCCATCTGGGCGTAAATGTCCGGAGACAACCACATCCGCCAATTTGCTGACAGGAGATCCCCAACTTTTCGGCTGAATCTTCAAGATATTCGCCTCGCATCCATTATACGTAGTAATCCAGGATGTATAGGGATTGCCCTTGCCTTTGTTGGGTCCCCAATAATCTGTATTCTTGGAGGCAGAAATGCTATCCAGCCGGGCAAGATTTTCGTATGCGACGTTAAAGAAGTCGGTACGATCGCCCGTGAGTTCGGGGTTGGGCGACTTATCCGTGTTTCCATTGTGACAACGTACACAATGTTTGTCCAACACAGGCTGGACAATCCGCGGGAAGCTGAAGCCATGTTCAGCGCCCCATGTTGGAGGGGTCAATTTTTCTGGTGCACGCGATGCAGCCATGGAGCGCCCTTTGCTCGTAATGATTGTCGGAGATACATAGTTGCGGTCTGCGTGGCAGCCGATGCAACTCTGCTTTTCGCCGGGCATGAAATGGGTAAAGGTGCGCATGCGCTGGACTGCGCGGCCTTCAGCATCGAGCGGAAGGAAGTATATCGGCACATTCGAAGGAGCACGGAAATGCGCCGAGCCATCGGCCTCCACGGTGGCAAAGCCCCAGACCCTCTTGGGCGCGTATGTCGCGGCACAGGAGACAACCGGGAACTGGAAGCCGAATTGGCGGCGCGCAGTTTCGGCGCGAATATCCTTCTCCATCTCCTGAACAATCGCAATGCGTTTGATCTCTCCTGGTTTCACGAAGCCTTCCAGACCAACAGTGACATTGTGCATGACAATATCAGCCCAGGGCTCTGCATTTTTTTCAACACGATACGGCCGAGGCGTCTGCGGCATCGCACGCGGACGGATGGGTTGCGGCGAATAGAACCCCACGCCTCTTTCGGGCGTACGGAGAGCAACATCCAAGGTTCCCTTATAGTCGCGCAACAAGATCGTGCCTTTCTTAGATACGAGGTAATAATTACTATCCACCGGGAAAGGGCTTTCATACGGACCACGCAGGGCATCGCCTGCGCCTGCGTCTTCAACTTTTCCAACCGGAACATCTGGCGTCAAGTTCGTGATAGCCTCCTGCGCATTGCCCCCCTTAGTCAAATCCAGCAACCCAATCGCACCCCGGCAGGGACCGATGTGGCTCGTCATGACGCAAAGAATTTTTCCTGGCGCGCCTGGAATGTCCTTCGCCTCCATAAAGGTCGCCGGACAGAGCACGCGATTGCCAAAGACACCTGCCAGCGAAGTCCCGTCCGGATTAATCGCCCACAGCGACTGGATGGGGATAGCCGGGCGGTCAACATATTCCCAGCGACTGAAGAGGATGCGTCCATCGGTCATGATGGAGGGTGTAAAGTCTGTCAAATAATTCGCTGAAAGACGAAGCGCATTTTTTCCGTCGCGGTCCGCACGGAAGAGGACAGGCGAAGTACTGGTCCAGCAATAGGCAAAAGCAGGCTTTCGATCAGACATGAAGGCGATTCCGCCATCCGGCAACCAGCAGGCGTTCATGTTGTTTGACTTCTCGGCCACCACTTTTTCCAGTCCGGTTCCATCCACATTGATCCGCCAGATTTCGAAAGGCACCTTCATTGTCCGTTTCCAGGAGAAGAGAATTTGCTGACCGTCATACGAAACCTGACAATCAAGGATGACGCCTTCGGCGGCATCTACCAATAACGTCAATGTGCCATCCGTGACGTTTAACCGATAAAGTCCGCCTCCCTGTCCAAGCCCCTCTACATGATACGTATACACATGCGATGGATTGAGGGGTTTTCTTTGAATAACAACAAGAGAATCAAACCCCAGCTTCCCTTGAATCATTGTCGCAGCCATCTGCTTGGATGATTCACTTTTAGACAGGTTACTTTCATACGCTTGATGCGCAAGTTTATCAAACTCAACCGGCGAGACAAGGGCAGGGAATATCATCACTTCCGCCGCCCCCGGATTAAAGCCTCCCCCCTGCTTAAATGCCATCCGAAGTTTGCTGACCGTCCGCGTCTCGGGAAGCGTGATGCGCTGCGGACCGTGCTTCTTTTCAAAAGAGGCTGAGGCGAAAGCGTTTGTCTCATCATTGCAAAAGACATCACATGCGCGCCAGCACTCATCCACAAAAAAGGCCGTACGCCCAAAATAGAGAAGCTCGCGAACCTGAACAGGATTTTTCCATTCGAAGGTGAGTGTCGCACCCTTCGCATGTGTACTTCCGACAACGGCCCACGCCTCATTCATATCTTTGGATCCAAGTTCATCAGAAATTTTACCGTCAGCCGCAAATTTCGCCGCATATTCAGCGTTGTATTCAGAATCGGCCGTCACCGTAGCAGAGCGAGCTAGGTTATCAGGTATGATTTGGACCCCGAATCCGTTGCTTGCTCCTATTATAACAACTGAAAGCACAAATAATCTTAGCATCGCCCCCCACCCCTCTCGCTACTCTATTAAAAAGAATGACCAATCACGGTTAAAGCATAACATATTTTTGTTATGCGTCCAGTCTCATAAAGTGGCAAAAGAAAATTTCGTTTTTTTGGCAAGAACCATGGACTAGAAAGTCCGTGCCCCTGTGGAGAATTGGAATAGCCAATGGAGTAACTTTTTAAATTAAACATTTAACGCTCAACGCCCAACTCTTAACGCTCAAGTTACAGTTGGCACGACCCTTGCATTAATGTTTATAGCTTTTGCGGATTTTATGAGTTAAAGCATAACAGGCAGGGATAAAATAACCATTCTGCTTGATAAAGAGCCAGGAAAAGGACATAGCTGTGAATACAGTGATACGCACTTCAAGCGAAAAACTGCGTTCGACAGTAAGCACATAGGCCACGTCGGGGGACGTGGCTTATTGCTTTTTAGCACGCACCCGAAAAAAAAATAAAATCCTCAATGCGAGGACTTGTCAATCAACTGCGTGCGTGGTACACTTATTCACTGTGTCTATCGTGTAATTAACTGAAACGGAGATTTATGCCGAGTGATGATGCAATTGAGGTGATCGGAACGGTTGTGAAGGTCCTGCCCGCGACAATGTACAAAGTAAAATTGGAAAACGGACATGAAATTCTTGCGCATATTTCGGGCAAGATGAGAAAATTCTTTATTAAGATTGCAGCGGGCGACAAGGTGACGCTTGAGATTTCACCTTATGACTTGACCAAGGGACGTATTATCTATCGTCACAAAACATAAGATGCCAAACAGTCGATGGCAGACACAGACAGAGACTTTTTTAAATGACTACTGCTCTTAAATATAAACGTGTGGTATTGAAACTGAGTGGTGAAGTGCTCGGAAACAAGGCGACAGGCGAATGCTTGGATCCGACTATTTTGGCATCGATGGCAAAGCGTGTTGCAAAAGTAGCTAAAATGGGTGTGCAGATTGGCATTGTATTGGGCGGCGGAAATATTTTCCGTGGACTCAAGGGTCAATCCAAAGGCGTGAACCGAACGACCGGGGACAACATGGGCATGCTCGCGACCATCATCAACGGCTTAGCCATGCAGGATGCGCTGGAGCAACTGGGCATGGATACGCGTGTCCAGACCGCCATTGACATGCAAAAGGTGGCGGAACCCTTTATTCAACGAAGAGCATTGCGACATCTTGAAAAGGGACGTATCGTAATTTTTGCAGGTGGAACCGGAAACCCTTATTTCAGTACCGACTCCGCAGCAGCATTGCGTGCAAGTGAAATAGGCGCAGAAGTTCTATTGAAGGCGACAAAGGTCGATGGCGTTTACACAGCAGACCCGAATCTTGATCCCACAGCGACGCGCTATGATCGCGTCTCCTACGAAGACGCGCTGACTAAGCGTTTAAAAGTTATGGACTCTGCAGCATTCGCGCTGTGCATGGACAACAAGATCCCCATTGTTGTCTTTGACTTTTTTGATGACGAGGCTCTTGAGCGCATTGTACGCGGGGAGACCATCGGCACATTGGTGAGTGATTGCGTAAGCAAAGGTTAAGATAGTCTAAGGAGAAAAAAGGATTATGCAAACAGTTAGCGATGTTTTAAAAGACGCAAATGTAAAGATGGACAATACGATGCGCATGCTGAAGGATCAGTTTGCGGGTCTGCGGACAGGTAAGGCTTCTCCCGCATTAGTGGACAGTGTCCAGGTTCCCTATTACGGAACCCCTACGCGCTTGCGCGATCTTGCCAACATTTCAACGCCGGAACCACGCTTAATAACCATCAGCCCGTATGACCCGACTGTACTGGGTGAGATTGAAAAAGCTATTTTAGCAGCCAATTTAGGCGTCACGCCCCAAAGCGATGGACGACTCGTCCGCATCCGTATTCCCGAACTGAACGAAGAGCGCCGCAAAGAAATCGTAAAGGTTGCCAAGACGCGCGCCGAAGAAGCACGTGTAGCCATTCGCAACGTCCGCCGCGATGGAAATGACCTGATCAAAGCGTTGCAAAAGGACGGGAAGATGACCGAAGATGAACGCGATCGCGGTTTGACGGACGTACAAAAGGCAACTGATTTGCATATTGCAAAGATTGACACCGAATTGAGAAATAAAGAAGCTGAAGTCATGGCTGTTTAAGACAGAAGGAGATTCATCATGGACGAGCAAACTCTACCGACTATTCCTCCGAAAGCCACACCGATGGGCGTACAAGGAGCGCCACGCCCCATTACCGTGCGTCTAAAACCGATTGCCCCGTTCTCTGCAACACCAGAAGGAACAGGTTCACCCGTTCCGCCCAATGCGCCTGTATCTGCCGATGCCGCCACGGTAAGACTTCGCCCGGTTTCGCCTTCAACAACCGCACAGCTCTCCCCTGGAGGAACGGCATCAAGCACATCTCAAATTGCAGCAACCCTACAAGCTGCAAAATCAAAAACCTCGCGCATCTCTCTAGATTCCGCAATCGGCGTAGCGACATCAATTCCTATTTCGCCATCAGATAACTCGGCTCCCAAGACCATTCGTCTCAAACGTCCGACAGATCTGACCACTCCTGGGGCAGTCGCTCAATTCCCGATTTCTCCGCTGACTACGAAAGCGGCCGCGGCTACAATTATTCCGCCTCCGGCAACCCGATCTCCCACAACGGCGATTCGACAGACATCACGGATTCCTGATTCCGTTATTCCGACTGAATCATCGATTACCCCTGCACCCGCGGATACCTCAACCGTCACTCAGAAAAAGACATTGAAAATCCGTCGTCCTGGCGCACCCAATGCTCTCGCTGTTACATCCGAATCTGCTGAAGGCGACTCGGAGTCAGTGGATGACATCCAGATGACTCCCATCTCCGAAATTGAAGCTAATGATGCACCGATTTCGAAGGGGTACAAGGCTTTCACGGTCGCCTCCCTTATCTTCGCATCGGTAGCCGCGATTCTTTTGGTCGTACTGAACTGGTGCTTGGCTGCTGATACGATTGCCCCCCTGGCAGACAAGAATGCATCCGCTTCCATTGCTGCCAGCGTGGAGATCAATTGGCCGGGTAAGTTCGTCCAATAATCGACCATTCAAAAAAAAGAGCCGCCTGCGACCTTCGCAGACGGCTCTTTTATTTTAACAGCAACGACAAGGGAGGCAGACGCCTCCCTATCACCTCACATTAATATCCATCCCCAGCAGGCGCGCCGTCCAGGATCTTGTCGGCAGAGCCGACACCTAAACGATCAACACCCATCTTTGCAAACATCACGGCGCGTTCCCAGTCGCGGATACCGCCGGAAGGCTTGACCTTTGCACGACCCTTGCAGGTCTTCAACATGACTTCGACTTGCTCAACCGTGGCCCCGTCGCCATTGAAGCCCGTGGAGGTCTTCACAAAATCCGCGCCAGCTTGAATGGTCAGCTCACACGCCTTGGCAACTTGTTCCAATGTCAGCAGGCAGGATTCCTGGATGACCTTGACCACAATGCCTTTCGGCTTCGCTACCGCAACAACAGCCTTGATGTCACGCACGACCCAGTCATAATCACCCGAGAGGAACTTGCCGATATTCATCACCATATCGAGTTCGTTGGCACCGTCTTCAATGGCCAGCTTAGCCTCCAGTGCCTTGACTTCCGGACGGCTTGCGCCATGAGGAAAGCCAATGACAACAGCGATCGTCGTGCCCGTACCCTTCACCAACGACGCAGCTAATGCCGTATCGCTTGGACGCACGCAGAGGTCGCCCACCTTCTTCGCAATGCACATCGCCGCATTCTTCCGAATGTCGTCATCCGTCATCGAGGGCTTCAGCACCGCGTGATCCATCATCTTGCCAATCTGCTCTTTTGTAAATTCCATAGTTTTTTTCTCCGAAAAAATAGTGTCAATAAGTTTAATCAGTGTCAGTAAGTGTCAATAAGTCTAAGAAGTGTCAGTAAGTTTTAATAGTTTCAGCAAGTCTAGAAATGCTACGATTTCTTTTCGTTCTCACGTGCTGTTCGTTGTACCGTAGTGAAGATCCGTAACAGCTCATCTGCTTCCTGAGCAAGAGGCTGAAATCGACTCTTAAGATCGACAGAAATACAGTTAAGCCGATTAATGAATTTCAACCAAAACAGGCTTTCTTTGCTTTCTTTAACAACGACAGAAATCTTATGAATAAAATCCGCTCGAGATTCTGGATGATTTGCTTCACTATAGTTTGCACCCATTGAGGTTGATGATTTTGTTAATTGATAAACAACAATCTTCAATACCTCCAATTGAGGCAACGTTGCCAATAAATTAACAACGTTGGCAGCAAACACAAGGACACGTTCTTCCAGTTCCTCTTTAAATTGCTGATTCGTCTTCATACTACTTGCTGACACTTCCAAACTTACTGACACTTACTGACACTTCTTCCCTGTTTACAGGGATAGACGTCCGCCTGAGATGTTGAGTGACTGTGCCGTGATGTAGTCCGAAGCGGACGAGCAGAGGTAAACCGTCGTATCGACGACATCCTCGATGCTGGCCAGACGACCCAGCGGAATCTTTGCCGAGAATCGCTTCACAACCTCTTCGCGCGCCTGCTTCATATTGTCGATATAGTTGGAGGACATAAAGGTCCACACGCCTGTATTGTCCACCACGCCAGGACAGACACAGTTGACATTGATGTTGTCCTTCGCGAATTCGTACGCGAGTGCCTGTGTAAAGCTGATGATAGCGCCCTTAGCTGCACTGTAGTGACTGAGCAATGCCGAGCCATTTTTGCCGGATTGCGACGAGTAATTGACAATCTTGCCATACTTGGCAGCCTTCATGAAGGGCACTACGTGCTTGATGAAGAAGAAGGTGCCTTTGCAATTGACCGCAAATACAAAATCCCATTCCTTTTCCGTAATGGCTTCAATGGCATTCTGACCCGCCACACCTGCAACGTTCACGAGAATGTCAATCTTGTTGCTAAAACACTTCGCAGCTGCCTCCACAACGATCTTGACCTGCTCTTCGTTTGTGACGTCTGCAGCCAACCCTTCGACCGTATAACCCGCCTGCTTCAGTTCTGCCACGGTCGCATCAACGCCCTCCTTCTTGAGGTCGGTAATAAACACGCGCGCACCGCACTGCGCCAGCCCGGCAGCAACACTCTTGCCAATGGCACCGGCTGCGCCGGTTACAAGGGCTGTCTTTCCTTTAAAATCAAGGAAGTTATTCATTCTTCTGTTTCTCCTTTGTTTGTTATTAGACCGTAATAATTTGAACACCTGCTTTACGGATAGCACTCGCCACCTCCGGCTGGATGTTCGTATCGGTAATAAGGGTATGTACTTTTTCCAGGGGCATGATGTAGGCAAATCCTGCACGCAATGTCTTTGACGAGTCCGCTAAGACAACCAGACGTTCAGCTTGCGCCGCCATAGTCCGCACAACCTCTGCAATTTCAACGCTGTCTGCTGTCACACCTTTATCAGGCAGGATGCCGTCTGCGCCCAAGAAGGCGGTCGCGACGTGAAACTGCGCCAACTCACGCAAGGCAGTCGGTCCGACCATCACCTCGTTTTCAGGACGAAATTCGCCACCCGTGAAGGTGACCTTTAGTCCCATATTCGTTCGTGCATACGGCAACAGATAGGTCGAATTCGTGACTACTCGGATATCGCGCTTACCATACAAAAAGCGTGGAATCAACGAAGTCGTCGTCCCACCAACCAACATGATCTCATCGCCACTGTGAATCATCTCCGCAGCCGCTTTTGCAATCCGAAGCTTGCCTTCATGATTGACGCGCTGACGTTCCAAAATGGAAGGATGAAAGGCGGGCAGACCGCCCCCGCGTGTGCGTACAATTAATCCTTGTTCCGCCATATCATTGAGGTCATTGCGAATCGTCACTTCCGACACACTGAACGCTTTGGCCAATTCAGCGACCGAAATACGAGGATTCCCCATGATCTTCTGGATGACCCCCTCTTCACGCGGTGACAAGTTATCAAGCATACGCCCCTTACAATTCTATGACCGACATCGTCTCTTCCTTGATGGCCTTATGCGGACCAAAGGAAAGATTGATATTCGAGACATACACCTTGTTTCCAAAGCGAATACATTCGGAGGGCGACACGAGCTTGCCGCCAGCACCGCTATTCGGCGCATTCTTAGCGATGATCGTGACCGTGCCACATGCTGTGGCTATTTTTGCAATGGCATTTCCGATGAAGTCGGCCGTCCATAGATTTCCTTCGCCATCATACTGAAGTCCATCCAAGCTCTCCACGCCAACCTTCTTGCAGTCTGCAAATGGCTTAAAGAGTTTGACCTTGCGAGCCGCATCAAAGGTAAATTTCCACAGCACAACATCACCAAAGTTACAGACATACACATTGCCACTTTCATCTGCCGCAATGCCATTCGCGCCGACTGGGAACTTGCCCGTTGTTGTAAAGCTACCTATGCAATGAGAATCCTTGGGGCCGGCTGTCACCTGCACCGGATTTTCGGCATTCAGTTCACTCAACTTAAATTGATACACGCCACTTGTATGGACATCCTTAGTGCCATAGTTGGTATCACACACATAAAGTGTATCACCAAACGTTGCGATACCATTGGCTTCATTGATCCCCTGAACAACAACTTCAACTTTCTCAGCCTTGCCGTCCTTCATCACCACACGGAAGATACGTGAAAGTCCAAGTCCCTTGCCTGCAAAATTCTGGTTGTCGTTGACATACAGGTTCCCGTCTTTTGCAAAGACAATGCCGAGCGCGCAGATCACGCCTGTCTTCGGATGAACAGGAAGCTCTACCACATCAACAAGCTGCCCGACCTTCGTCATCTTCACAATCTTTGAAGGCTTGCCTGACGTTATATTGTTCATGTTGATATACAGTTCACCATCCTTAATGCACATACCATCTGGGTTGGTATATTTGCCTGTCAAATCAAAGGCCAGCTTCGGCGTCTTCAATGCGCTCACCCCAGGCGTCGCCTTGGCAGGTGCTGTTTTCGGTTTCTCTGAACATCCTGTCAATCCCACCGCGAGTGCCGCGATCACTGAACCCATCACTACTCTCTGTCCTGTAATCATAACCCTAATCCTTTCTATACTGTTAATAAAACGCCTTCAACGCCTGGCAAGCTTTGCTGTAAATCGCATAGCGCTTTGCAAACATCGCCACACGCGCTGGATTCGGTTCATACCGCCGCGCCACGCGCGTCATCGCCGTGATGGCTGCAGCGTACGTCGGATAAAGCCCCGACGCAACAGCGCCCGCTATGGCCGCACCCAATGCGCCGAGTTCGGATCCATCCGGCACTTCTACCGGTACTTGAAAAATATCCGCGAACATCTGCATCCACACCGCGCTCCGTGCCGCGCCGCCCGTAATGCGCACGACCTCGGGCTTTTCGCGAAACGCATAGAGTCGCTGGATATGCATGTTGTGCGAAAAAACACATCCTTCATAAACCGCGCGCAACACCTCCGCACGCGTATGCTGGCTTGCAAGGCCCAGAAATGTGGCCTTGGCCGGATAGCCCACATTCTCGCCATAGACAAAGGGCAAAAAGAACGGATCCGTCTCCTGCGGCTCACAGGCTCCAATCACGCACTCCGCCCACGTAAACACAGAGTCTTTGCCTTCCTGTTTCAAGAGAATCTTCTTGTCTTCAAGAAAGGTCGAGATAAACCACTCCAAGTTGCCTGCGCCAGTTGGACTTCCTTCGAGCATCAAATACCAACCCGGAATACTGTAGCAGGAGGTCATGAACAATCCTTTGTCCACCAAAGGGGTTCGAGCAATGTATTGATTGTTGCCCCAGGTGCCCGTCACAATAACGAATTGACGCTCATCCATACACCCAGAGGAGAGTCCACAGGCATCAATATCAAACATGCCACCCGCGACAGGTGTACCTGTCTTTAGCCCTGTCAACAATGAGGCTTCCGCTGTGATGGTGCCACAAACCTCTGCGCTCTGCACCAGTGGCGGCATCAGGCGCTTCATTTCAGGAATGCCAAAAATCTCCAGCACTGAGTCATCGTATTTCGCAGTCACCACATTCATGAGACTCGTCCCGCTCATGTCCGTAAGTTCCATGGCCACGTTGCCCGTGAGTTTGAAGCGCGTATAGTCCTTCGCCATCAAAAGCGAGGCAGCCTTCTGAATCGACTCTGGCTCATGCTCACGCAACCAAGCGAGGAGCGCATTCGGTTGTGCGGGCCACACACATTGTGCCGTCTTCGGAAGCGCCTGCGCATCAATGCCGCGCGCCTTCCAATCTGCAATAATCGATGCTGCACGACCGTCCGATGAATAGATACCGTTGCGGACAGGCTTACCGTCCGCATCAATCAGATACAGGCCATTGCCGTGCCCCGTACAGGTGACACAGGCAATATCAGAGGGATTCACACCAGACTTTTCAACTGCTTCACGAATCGCCGCTGCTGTATCCTGCCAGAGCACGTTCATATCACGTTCGCTCCAGCCCGGATGCTTCACGATCGAAGCAACTGGCCGACCTGCAACAGCCAACTCTCGTCCGTCCGCAGTAAACACCGCAGCCTTCGAAACTGTTCCGCCGTTATCAATGCCGACCAGATACTTCGCCATAGCTCAGTTCCTTACTTGCTCTCTTCCTTCTTCGGATTGAAGAAGATTGTCATCACGACCAAGCAGACCAATGAACACACGAGCGTCACAAGCCACACCTTGTCCCAAGATCCTTGAAGAAGCGTCACTTCTTGACCCTCGACCATTTTCTTGACGGGTGCCGTAAAGTGATTGATCAGGCCGTTGTTGACAAACGTGCCGATGAACGTACCAATACCGAAGGCCATCAACGCATAGAATCCCTGCGCTTGACCCTGCATGTCCGCTGATGCGGTCTTGCCAACATAGACCTGGCCACCTACAACGAAGAAACCAAAGATAACACCGTGGATCAGGATGCCTATATAGACCAACGAAGTCATATCTCCCGCTGCGAAATAGTAAGCGGCATAACGAATTGTCAACGCAGCAAGGCCCGCGACAATCGACCACTTCACGCCGAATTTGCGCATGGCCCAGGTCACCAACAACATGCAGAAGACTTCAGCAGCCTGGCCGATATACGTCACGGCTGTCACTTGCTGGAACCCCTTCGATGACAGGAAGTCCCCCAAGAATGCAAAGTGAATGTTGAAGGGAATCATGGCCACCAACGTCACAAGAATAAAGACGGCAAAGTTCTTATCCTTCAGCATGGAGAACGCACGCAATCCGAGCGCATCAAAAATTGAGAACGGCTGCCCTTTGCCCTTTGGAGGTGTCGCCGGACACATCCATGCGACCAGCGCGGCAACAACCGCCGAACCGGCACCGCAATAGAACGGAATATTCGTGCCGTCAATTTTGACATTGAATACTTGGAAAGCCACAAGGCCAAACACCATGGAAGAAACCCAACCGATGGTTCCGAATACACGAATCTGCGGAAACTGTTCTGCTGGGCTGTTGGACATAGCAATCGCTGCGGTCAATCCCCAAGTCGGCATATAAAAAAGCAGAGCAATCAACAGATAAACAAAAACTTCCAGCCCCGATGTCGCGCGCGCTGTCATAAACAGCATCGCCGCGCAAACAAGATTTGAAAACGCCAGCACCTTTTCGGCGTTAAAATAACGATCCGCAAACATGCCCATCAACGGCGAAGCCAACGAGCCCAATGCCATTGTCGAAAGAATCCACGGCTTCCACGACGCCCAGCCTGCACCCTGATTAGTCACATAAGGCGCAAGCGCTGCCCAAAAGACTGCGAACATGATAAACTGCAAGAACATCATTGCGCTCAACTTGAAGCGCGTACCCGTCGACATTGAACTACTCATCGTGTGTGTATCCTTTCTGAATATTTTTACCGCATCATCAAGCCACCTGTCACGTCGAGCGTTGTGCCCGTCATGTAGCTGGACATGTCTGAAGCCAGGAAAAGAATGACACTGGCAATCTCTTCCGGCTGCGCAATGCGGTAAAGAGGAATGCGCGAAAGGTATTGTTCCTTCCGTTCTTCCCAAAGTTTAGCCACCATCTCAGTCATCACCATTCCCGGGGCGACAGCGTTGACGTTGATGCCTTCTTTTGCGACTTCGCGTGCAATCGCGCGCGTCATCGAAACCAATGCCCCTTTGCTCGCATCATACGGCAGATGACCCGAGGTCGAACCGAAAAATGCGGCTTGCGAAGCAACGTTCACAATCTTACCTTTTACACCCCGTTCCCGCAAGCGTTTAATAAGCTCTTTACAGGCTGTAAATGCACCGGTCACGTTGACCTGAAAGGTGTAGTTCCATTCCGTCTCCGTGTAGTTTTGGAGCGGGCCCTTGGGCAGATAAGCCGCGTTGTTTACAAGGATGTCTACCGCACCGATTGTGGAGGCGGACGTGTCGAACATCGCAATGATTTGCGCCTCGACCGACATGTCCGCAGCAATCGCAACAGCATCGGTTCCATACGTCTGCTTGATTTCAGCCACAACCGCAGCCGCATCCTGGCCAAAGTCCAGCTTGTCATTCTTCAAATAGTTGATGACCACCTTCGCGCCCTCCGCTGCGAAAGCAAAGGCGATCTTCTTGCCGACACCGCTCGATGAGCCTGTAATCAGCACCACTTTGTCTTTTAAATTCAGATTCATTGATTTTCTTTCTTTTGTACGGGCGACCAATGGGTCGCCCTTGCATTATGGCTTCAGAACCACGCGCAGCGCGACGCCGCTCTTCATCAATTCAATCGCATCCTTAAACCCTTCAAAAGGTAACTGGTGCGTGATAATTTTGTTGGCCGGGAAGCTGGACTGCCCCAGAATCTCGACGGCCTTTGCGACATGCTCCGGTGTGGAGTCGCTCGTGCCGACCACGCGCAATTCGCCGTAATGCAACAGGCGGCTATCCAAGGTGATGTTGCTCTTGCCAGCCGGCAGTGAGGCAAACAAGCAGACAGTGCCCCGTTTACGAACCAGCGCGAGCGCCTGTTCCTGAGGAGCGGCCGCAGGTGCGGCGACTATCACGACATCCGCGCCATACCCGCCGGTCATCTCCTTCACGATCGCACCCAAGTCTTCTGTCGCAGGATTCACCAACCGGTCAAAGCCAAATGTCGCCCCTTGCGCCAGACGCTCGGGATTGATTTCGGAAAGAATCACTTGCTTGGCGCCATACTGACGCGCCACCAGCGCATTTAGGATGCCCATCGGTCCTGCGCCCATGACCAGCACGGTGTCGCCAGGCTTCACCTGGCTGTTCTCGCAGGAGTTGACAGCGCAACTCACAGGCTCGGCCAGACATGCATAAAGCGGATTCACATGAGCCGGTACTTTAATCACATGGCCATTCTTCAACGCCTGAGCAGGAATGACGACATATTCAGCCATGCCACCGTTATAGCCGAATCCCATCGGTTGAATATTCGCGCAGATATTCTTCCATCCCTTAAGGCAATAGGCGCAGGTACCGCACGAAATGCTGGTCGCCATCACAATACGTTCACCGACTGAAAAACCAGAAGTCTTTGCCTCGACAATCACGGCAGCAAACTCATGTCCGACCACAATTGGCGGTTTCATGCGCGGATTCCCAGAGAGATACGCTTTCATGTCCGAACCACACACGGCACACGCATCAACCTTGGCTAAAAGCTCGCCTTCCCCACACACAGGAACAGGGATTTGTTCCGCACGCACATCCAGTTGCCCATGATAAACGACGGCCCGCATATTCTTTTGATTCATGATGTTTTTACTTTCGTTTCTCTTTCGTTTCTTATTTGAAAGGCTTGAATTTTACCAAAAGAGCCTTCTCTGTTCAACAGAAAATTTCGAAAATCAAACGTTGCGTTTGCCTATAACTTCACTGGAACAACAGGCACAGGTTGAAATTCGCAGGACTTGAGTGGTTCGAAGAGCGGGATTCCAGACATTAAAACGAATAAGCTCACCTGCGCGGATCGTTTTATTCAGGATGCGAAACAATTGCGTCACTTGAAGAGAGACCGCCATGGCCACAGTGGTCGGGAGGACGCCACCCCTATTAGGATGTGCAATGTCTTCAAGTGCCAGAGGCTCTGGGTAGAGACAACGCAAACAGGGTCCGCCAGGCACAATGGGCAATACAAGTCCAGCCGTTCCGGAAACACCTGTATAAATCCAAGGAACCTGATGCGCGACGCACCAATCATTCATTAAAAAACGTGTTTCAATGTTGTCAGTCGCATCTAATACGACCGTGGACCCCGACAAATATCCATCGATATTTTTAGCGGTAATCTTTTCATTAAGAGACACCAGACGCATCGCGCAGTTCAGCAAGGATAAATGAGCAACGGCGGCTTCGATTTTAGTTTTTTGCGAAGCGACATCCGCTTCTGTGTAGAGAATTTGCCGATGGAGGTTCATGGCCGAAACAACATCAAAATCCGCAATCCGTAACTCCCCCACCCCCATGCGTGTCAAGAGCTCGGCTTGCATGCCACCCAGCGCGCCGCAACCGACCAGCGCGATTGTTGCGGAAGAAAGTACTTGCTGTGTAGTCACCCCAAATTCGGGAACAGCAACTTGACGCACAAAACGTGTTTCTGCTATGAGTTCACTCATAGAGGTATCTTTACTGCAATGACAGCACGAATCGTTCGGACAAGTTGATGCACATCCGTTGAATTCATGCGTTCAAGCACCTTTGCCCATCGATGCGAAAAGGTCTCAGGACCCTGTTTACTATGTTGAAAAAGCTTATCAAAAATATGCGGCGCCCGCAGATAATCTTTCTGCATTTGTAGCATGCGTTGTTCCATCGAATCCAAGTACGTACGAGCAAAAGCAGCAGGATCAAACACAACCGATGCACGTTTCAAAACCGGCTCTGCATAATCTTCTGCAAACTTTTCAAGCGGGCTCAAATAATCTGAAAACGTTCCCGCATGGTCTGCAGCCAATATTTGATTCGGCCTCCCAGACTTGTCCATCAGAACGATCTCATCACCATTGTCGAAGACCACATGACCCGCGATATTCACACGGCCCACTACCATGTTTGAGGCTGCAGCGCTTCCAAGCAATTTTGCAATGCTCAGCGCATACGCAGGTTCCTTCATCCGATCCTGCGGAATCTTGTCCGTGGCCAGCCCATCTATAAAGTCACGTTCATAATAGGTCGCCCAGATCCGCGAGACCCCTTTGGTCCCTTGCCATACATACTCCTCGGGAATCATGCGCGTCACCAGTCGGCTCGGGACGGGCATACCCAATTCCCAGCATCCAAGACGACGGTCGAGCGTATACTCCGTATAGTCTTGAGCCTCCATGATTGCGCGCAACAGATCGTGGTGCTCAGCCAGATGTTCCTTGATCCCCCACCGTTGCATACGAATAATACGCAAATCGGGCTTTTCCGAGGCGAGACTCTTCACCTCCACGATGTAGGCTTGATGCGTACCTTTTTCATGGCGGTTACGCAACCCTGGCAACAGTCGACCAATGTTGATATATTCAAGCTGCGCAAACTCGCGGATATAGTTGAAAATAAATCCTTTTACGCGGATTTCCACGATACGCTTAAGCACCTCATCCTGGGGATGCTCCTTAAACTCATCGAAAATGCTGTCAAAGACCCACTCGCCGCCATTCTGGATGTTTCCTCCGGGTAACCATTGAATCTGACGGAAAAACTCCTCCGTCAACCCGCTGACTAACACCTCCGAAAGCGTCTCATTACGTTCATCTGTCAAGCAGGCAAATAAACGATTGCGCCAAATCAGATTCCGCACATCATCACGCCGCAAACTTGCATCAACGGCCGCCTCGAACTGCGTGATCAACGCAACATGCCATGAACGCAATTGAGCGGCATCTGCTGTCGCAAAGTTATAGGGCTGGAAGCTCGTTTCATTAAAGGTAGAATTTGCGCCAAAAAAGGAAACTTCGTGATTGTGAAGCCGATTCCATTTCGCAGAGTAGGCTTGAATTTCAAGTAGGTGCTGCCGCAGTTGCTCAAAGGATAACGTCCCCAACTTGCAGAACTCCTGGAAAGTCAGATAGCGCATGCCTGTCGTCGGACTATAATAGTAAATGGGCAATCCGGCAATGGCTATCTTGGAGTGTTCGATTGCATCAATGATGTCGGTATCTTCTTGCGGACGCGGACTGATGCGCCAATATTCGCCACGTGCACGAATCGCCTGCTGCACGGCAACATTTCGCGCATGGAGGAAACGGATGGATGGTTTGGAGACAACCGTTTGCAACAACTCATCCGCTTGGAACGCCAGATCCATCCGCGACGAGTCTGGCCGTATCAACACCGCCTGAACTTCCATGATCAAATCGACGGCATTCTCCCATCCCTCCATCATGTCCAGCTCGGAAAGGCATTTCTCCCCGCGTTTCTGCCGTGCCAGATTGATTTGCTCCTGATACTGGAGCCGTTGCATCGCATGGGTCATGCGCGGCCAAGTCACCAACACGCGATCCGCCACAAATAAAGTACCAATACGGCTTACTAATTTCCCAGTCGCATCACATTTCAGCGGATGTTCACCTAAAATAGTTAAGCTCATGCTTCAATCTCCTCTTTAAAAATATTATGTTGTATTATCCCATCTTTTTGAGAGAAACTCAATCCGTAATTAATGGCTGTATCCGCAAATCTGATTGAAAGAGACAAATGTCCCGTGTATACTGATTGCACTCGTGAGTATTTAAAATTCGAGGGGAGCTCTCATCAGAATGAAAAAAATTATCGGAATCTGCAGTACGCTGGTCGTGTTATCGTTGTCTGCAACGGAAACTGTTTTGCCGGAAACACGTCAAGCGCTTGTCAAGCGTGGCATCAAGGAACTTGTTTTTGTCAAGCGCTTGACCTACGATGCAAACCACTATTACACCGAGCACATCAATAGCACATGGAATCCAGGCTCAAGTTTATGCGTCCTGAATATTGAAACAGGCCATGTTCGCGATGTGTTACCGGCCATGACGAATGGAGTTTTTGAGCGCTATGATGTCTCCTTTGACGCCAAGCGCGTTATCTTTTCTTGGAAAAGGAATCACCCAGATGGGTACCGTATCTACGAGGCAAATATTGACGGTTCAAACCTGCGCCAATTGACCTTCCCTCAAACGGATGAGGCAGATCTCGTGGCAAAATATCGCAAATTTCCCCATTATCATCATGGCACTGACGATATGCAACCCTGCTACCTGCCCGACGGTGGGATTGTCTTTGTCTCATCGCGTTGCCAATATGGTATCCTCTGCGATGGTCCAGATGACTTTACCACAACCGTGCTCTATCGCATGGACGCAGACGGCAGGAATATGCGCCCATTAAGCCGTAGCTCCGTTAGCGAAACTGCTCCGAGCATGTTGCCGGATGGCCGTATTCTGTATACTCGTTGGGAATACGTCTCAAAAGGCGCGGTCAGCGTCAAGTGCCTCTGGGCGATGCGTCCGGACGGCACCGCCTCCAGCGAAATTTATGGTAATGATATTGCCTTCCCGCCAACCCTTAATTATGGTCGCGCTATTCCAGGCGTTCCGAACCAGTATGTCGTCGCCGGGGTCCCTCACTGTCCGCAAAACAACGTGGGGGCCATCATTCGCCTGGACATGAGCAAGCCGATCCGTACCACAGAGCCCATGACCTCTATGACGCCTTTGGTAGATATTCGGGCTGAACCTGGGTTTGATTTTCGCGACTCCCTCTCGTCTGATTGGAAGCGAGACAGAAACGGCCTTGGCGGCTTGTATGCAGATCCCTATCCGTTAGCCATGGATTGCTTCCTCGTATCTCACAAACCTGCCAACATGGGAAAATGGAAGGATCCTGTCGGTTACGGACTCTACCTATTGAATGGTAAAGGAAACGTCGAACTCCTGCATCGCGATACCCTGATCTCTTGTTGGCGTCCTATCCCGCTGGTCGTGCGCCCTGTGCCGCCTGTGCTCGCTTCATCGCTCAATGCAACCCTGGCAAAAAACAAGCAGGCTGTCTGCATGGTCCAAGACATTTATCATGGTCTCGTCGATGTTCCCCGAGGCACTATTAAATACATCCGCATCTTGGAGCAGATTCCACGTCCCTGGGCGGCACAGTCAAAAGACATGTTTGAGCAGTATGACCAGCAACACATTGTCATCACGAAAGACACACATCTTGGTTTAACTGTGCAGCACGGTGTCGTGCCCGTGGAGAAGGATGGCTCCGCACATTTCATCGTCCCTGCATTCGGGAATGTGTTCTTCCAAGCACTCGACCAAAATTACATGGCCGTTCAAACCGAACGTACGTATGTCAATTATATGCCTGGGGAGACGCGCTCCTGTATCGGATGTCACGAAACACCGGAAAGTGCTTCGAAGACCATGAACGTTGAAAAAGTAGGACGATCGGCGTCATTCGCCTTCGCACGAAAACCTTCTTTGCCTGGGCCGCAAATCGGTGAGACGTGCGGCCAGCGTGCGCTGCATTATGAAAGCGATGTGCAACCTGTATTCGATACACACTGCGTTTCGTGTCATTCGGGGGCGAAACCCAAAGCGGGCTTGAACCTTTCTAGCGATAAGACGCTTCTCTTCAATGTGTCTTATGAAAACTTAGTGCCTGAACGTCGCAAGGGAAAAGATAATTTCGACCGTGGCGTATTAGGTCTTATCATTGGCGAAAATCATCCCAAAACTGGCCATGTCCAATACTTGCCCGCGTGGTCGCTCGGTTCGCATACAGCCTTACTTGCCGGTATAATCGGAGCTCCAGTGACCCATGTGCAGGACGCAGGTCGATTGATTGAAAAACACACTGCTGTCGCAAAGAAAATGACGTTCGAGGAACGGGTGAAGGTGACCAATTGGATTGACACCAATGCTCAATATTATGGAAGCTGGTGGTTCCGACGTAACAAGGAGCACTATACAAATCATCCTGATTTTCGGCGCGTACCCACATTTGAAGATGCTATCCGTATGACGGAGAAGTAATATAAAACTCCCCTAAATTTTAGCTTAACAGCGCGTAGAGCTCGGGGTCTTTTATCTTAATTTCGTCCCGTGTCAGGCCATCCATCTCGTGCGGAAAAACGATCCAGCTTTCGGTCTGCCTCACATAGAAGTCAGGCTTGAGTGTGGTCTTGTTTTGACCAGGCTTCCAATAAACGGTTGCAAAGCGCATATCCACTTCGCACGCGGCAAGCCGCTCCGTGACCGCACGCGCTGTAATGCCTGTGTCAAAAACATCATCCACCACCAGCAGGCGCATCCCTTTTGTCATGCTCTTGAAAATTTCATCCGCATGTTCGAAGCGGACTTCATGATCACGCGATTTAATACCTGTATAGGAATGGCATTTGACGATCTGGTGCCGAGGACGGAAACCATGATAATAAAAGAATTCATGAACCGCAATGCCCACCGGCGCACCTCCACGCCAGAGCGCAAGAATATAATCGGGCTGCCAGCCCGAATCCATAATCTGACGGGCAAGCTTCCAGCTATCCCGCAGATAGTCGTTCGCCGAGAGATAGATCTTGTTCACGGTACTCATAAACTCATCATCCTCATATAGGCCTTCATCAAAGGCGACCCATAAAAGGTCCAAATCAGCGCGCCGGCAGCAATATAAGGACCAAAAGGAATTTCACTTTGCATCTTCGCACTCCGGAGGGCAATCATGGTGATACCCACAATGCTGCCCAAAAATGAGGATGCCACAATCGTGAAGAACACAGCCTGCCAGCCCAAAAAGGCACCAATCGCGCCCAGCAGTTTGACATCACCAAACCCCATGGCCTCTTTCTTGAATATCTTCTCGCCAATCCACGAGATGGCGAAGAGAGAGCAAAATCCAATGGCGAGTCCTAGCCCTGAGTGCAACAACCCCTTCCACCAAATATCCTGACCGTGCAGGGCCGGAACGAGCGCACTCAGGATCGGTCCGACAAGCATACCGCCAATGGTCACAGAATCAGGGATGATGTAGTGTTCGAAGTCGACAAACGTCCCCAGCACCAGCCCAGCGACAAAGAGCCAATAAACCAACACGATCAGCGGATGGCTAATCGGGTTCATGTGAAAGGCCGCCGGCAGCGTCCACTGCAAATAAACGGCCAGAAACAACGCCGCTGTCAACAATTCGACCAAGGTATAACGGATCGCAATAGGCCCTTTACACGAGGCGCATTTGCCACGCAACCAGCACCAGCTCAGGACAGGGATATTCAGATACCACGGGATCAACATGCCACAATGTGGACAATGTGACCGCGGGGTCACCACGGATTCATCCCGCGGGATCCGATAAATACAGACGTTCAGAAAACTGCCGACACACGCGCCAAAAAGCGTTGAAAAAATGGCAAACAATGTAAAATAAAAAAATATTTCATCGATTGCCATGTTTCCCTTACTTACTTCACTTCTTTCACAATCGACGTAGCAGCCTTGAGGATGCCGGCGACATTCGCGAGGTCAGAAGGAATGATCATGGTGTTGTTCACCTTGGCCATCTTGCCGAACTCATTCAGATACTGCTGAGCGAGCTGCATGTTGACTGCTTCCGAGCCACCCTTGGTGCTGATGGCTGTAGCGACGCGTTCAATACCGGTAGCCTGTGCCTGTGCCACGAGCAGAATTTCCTGTGAACGGCCTTCCGCTTCATTGATACGCTTCATCTTTTCACCTTCGGACTTGGCGATCGCTTCTTGCTTATCACCTTCCGCGCGGTTGATCTTGGCTTGGCGGTCACCTTCGGATTCAGCAATCAAAGCACGCTTTTCACGCTCTGCGCGCATCTGTTTTTCCATGGCGTCGCGGATGGTCTGGGGAGGCGTGATGTTCTTGATCTCATAACGGGTCACCTTGATACCCCAGGGATCCGAGGCCTTGTCGACAGCCGCCACGATCGAACAATTGATCAGTGAACGTTCTTCAAAGCTCTTATCCAATTCCAGCTTGCCCATCTCACTACGCATCGTGGTCTGTGCCAACTGCGTTGTCGCAAACAGGTAATTTCCAATACCATACGACGCTTTGGCCGGATCCATGACTTGGAGGTACAGGATGCCATCCACTTCCACGGTGATGTTATCACGTGTGATACATTGTTGGGGCGGAACGTCAATCGCCTGTTCCTTCAGCGTGTGCTTATAGGCCACATTGTCAACAATCGGCCACAGCAGATGCAAACCAGCATCCAGTGTCTTATAATACTTACCTAGGCGTTCTACAATGAAAGCCTGTTTCTGAGGTACAATGCGAATGCACTTCAAAATGGTATATACAACAGCTATTGCAACGGCTATTCCAATGAACTGAGACATGCGTTTTACTCCTTCTTTTTTTGTTTTGTGAAAAATGAAAATTACGCGTTTTTCTCGACGTACAACGTCAGGTTCTTCTTGCTCTTAATCCGGACCAGCATGCCGACATCCAATACTTCCTCCGCTTCAGCAGTCCAGTTCGAACCATTAAACTCCACACGTCCGGGGTTCGCCGGGGAAATACATTCAACAACCGTCGCTCGTTTCCCAGAGAAGGCATCAAACATGTCCTCCGTCACTTGAGAGGTTCCAGAAAAGGTCTTTTTCAATGTCTTGCGCAACAACGCAATGAACAAAATGGACAAGACGGAGAACATCAACCACTGAGCCAGTTGGGGAATACCAGGGAAAAACCAAATGATCAGCGCGAGGGCCAAGGCTGCGAGGCCAAAAAAAATAGAGACCAAACCTGGGGTCATCACCTCAAGAACGATCAGTCCAATACCCGCATAGAGCCAATAAATCGCGTCCATAATAAACAGCCCCTTCTTTGTGTCGTAATTAATGTAACGTAAGAATAGTAAGTCAGCCCCGACAATAAGTCAATGCAAACCCACACGATAACGGGCCAAAGCTGAAATAGCGCCCTCCACGGTGGCTTCGTCGCCGATGATATCAGCTTTCGATCCCACCGCCCACAATGCAGCCTCGGTCGGCTTGCCAATGGCGACCAGCACCTTGCCTTGCAATGCTTGCGCCCCAAACTGGCCGCAGAAGGATTCGACCGCGGACGCACTTGCAAAAAAGATCGCCTCGTGAGGCGGCAATGCATCGTATCGAATCCATTCGTTTTCGTAGAGCTTTGCATCCTCAACCGTTGCGCCTTTCGCACGCAACACATCAGCCAGCAACGAGCCGGCCTTTTCGGAGCGCAGACGCAAAACACGCGTACCCTTGAAATTCTGTTCCTGTAGCACTGCGGCCAAACCTTCCGCGCTATAATCCATAGGTGGCATCAAATCCGGCTGGAGGCCAAATGCCTTCAGGGCCGAGGCTGATCCAGGCCCGCAGGTCATGATTTTGGGGATCTTCCGCAAATCGTTCTTCTTCGCCTGCTCCATAAAAATTTGAACGGCCGAGGGAGAGGTCAGCACAATCCAATCGTAAGCGGTGTAGTCGGCTGTCATGGCGCACGGCACCAGTTTGATCAGCGGGCGCAAAAGAGGCACACCGCCGAAATCCGTGACCCGTTGCGCGGCCTTCTCCAGCAGCGCCTCGCTGCACGTCACGAGCACACGCTGTCCGCTCAATGCGCCTGTATCACGGCGATAGGTTGTTGCAGCAGCGGAACCGATAATCACCAGACCTGGCGCATCAGAATCAATTTTAGATTTTAGATTTGTGATTTGTGATTTGAGCTGCTGTAAATCGAGAAGATGAATCTCCTCATTATCCGAACCCGCATCGTACACAATAGCCACGGGCGTATTCGCCGCCCACCCTTCATCCATCAATTGCGTAGCCATATCCGGGGCGACGGTCAGGGACATAAAGAGCACCAAGGGCACTTTGTCGCGCACCGCACGGCCAACGCCCGAGACACCGCCCTCAGCCGCACGGGGCGTCATGGCGGTGAAGCCGCGCGACACGCCGCGCTTGGTCAGTAACATGCCTGTGCCGGTTGTCGCAACGGTCAACGCGCTCACGCCTGCACGGACGCGGTACGGCATGGCCAGACGGTCAAGCTCCTCGATTTCTTCGGCCAGGCGACCGAATAACCCAGGATCTCCACCCTTTAGACGCACGACCCGCTTGCCTTGGCGCGCATATTTTGCAATGAGCGTGGTGATATCCGTCTGCTTCACGCTGTGTTCACCGCAGCGCTTACCCACAAAGACGCGCTCCGCGGCAGCTGGCACATCATTCAGGAGCGCCTCATCCATCAACACATCATAAAGACAGACCTCTGCCTGGCGAAGATCCTTGAGTCCACCCAGCGTGCAATAATCAGCCGAGCCAACGCCTGCGCCGACAAAGCGGACTGCCTTAACAAAGTAACCGCGGAGCTTGGTGAGTATCGGGTCACCCAACCGGAATGAGACGGCCAGATAGCCTTGCCCTGCGGGCACAGGAAGTGTCTCCAGGGGCACCCATTCGGTGACGCGACTCTCCAGATCTAACCGTTTCAATGCCGCGCCAGCCATGAGCATTGCATCGAAATCACCCGCGTCGAGTTGATCAAGCCGGGCGTGTATTGTGCCACGGATTGTCTTCATCATTGCATGGGGAAAACGTGTTCGACAATAAGTTTCACGACGGGCGCTGCTGATGCCAACGCACGGCGCATCGGGCAGGTCTGCCAGTGTCTTGCCTTTGGGAAGAATCCAGGCATCACGCGGGTCTTCGCGCCAGGGGAGCCAGAACCAATCAAGGTCTGCGGCTACAGGATCAGGCAAATCTTTTGCGCTGTGAACAGCGATGTCGATGCGCCCACTCCGCAACGCGTCATCCAGATCGCGCGTAAAAAAATCATCCGGACTCAACCGCAGATCGGTCGTGAGATCACGGTCGCCCATCGTGGTGATTGGCACAATTTCAAATTCCAGTCCAGGGAAGAGTTTTTCAATACGCTTCAATGCGTCCTGCGTCTGAATCATCGCAAGCTTGCTTCCCCGGGTCCCGACTTTTAATAAGGTCTTCATGAATTACTTTCCTTGGCGAGCGGCGATCTAACTCCATTTTTTGAGGTGCAGGTTTTGCACCTCAAAAACATAACCTCTTAATTATTTTTCGGACATAACCTTGGTTGTTTCCTCGCCAAACTGACTGACGACGCGGACGGCGACGCGCTGGCCGGACTTGAGTGGAAAGGGTCGGCTGATATGGCCGTAGGCAGCAGCGAAGGCTTCGTCATCGATTTCCAGCTTGAGAGTCTGCTCGACCTTTCTCTTCGTGGTCGCAAGCGCCATGTTGCCGAGCTCTTTCTTCCACTGATCGAATTCGTCTTTGTCACCACCGCAGAAGAAGACCTGACGGACGACAAAGTTGGAGCCGTCGTAATCATCGTCAAGCATCCAGTAGGCAATGTCGTGGACATCGCGGCTCTTGACCTCGTCGCGGATAGGATCATAGATGTCCAGCCCGGCGATTTCGACCGTGCCGGTGCCTCCCTTGCCACGGTGCAGACGGATATCAGGCTCGCCAATGGTGACGAAGCTAGCGGCTTTCTTGTCGCGCTTAAGGAGGCCCGTCTGTAACAGGTCGTCGTGCATACGTACGATGCTGACCTGGAAGGAACCGAAGCTGCGGCTGAGTTCCGTGAGGCCGCTTTCAAAAGCGAAACCGAGAATCAGCAGCCAGTCTGCATCATGGCGATCACGGCATGCTTTGATCGCCTCGTTGACCGCCTGCTTGCTGACAGTGCCAAACTTAGGTCCGATGTGGAGGTAGGCCTTCTTTTCGCCAGTCTTAGTCTCATAGAAGCCCTCCGCGTGCAACTCGGACGAGCTGAGTCGGTCGATGCGGGTGAAGACTGCTTGCTGCGACTTGTCACCGGTCTTGACACCGGCGGACTTGAGGTGCTCGAAGATCATGTTCTCAAAGGCGGCAAGATCTTCGACACTCTCGCGCTGACGGGCGAGTTCCTCTGGGGAAACAGGTTCATAGTTCTGCAGGGTATCGACGGTGAACGGCCCGGCGACTCGCAGGCGCTTCTTGTCCTCCAGTGGCTGGTCGTAGAGCGTCTCTTCGTCAGGCGGTTCATTGTTAGCGATACTTTTGAGTGTAATGTGCGGCACCTTCTTGTAGATGAACCCGTAGCGAACATTGTGACCTCGCAACTCGCTTTTCTTCGCTGGGGCCGACGCTCCAGCCTTGCCTTTGCGCTCCAGAACGGCGCGCTCACCCTCCTCGGAGTCGTAGAGGGTGTAGAAGGGGAAGGTCGCTGTCATAAGTCGCGTCTTGGTGATGTTCAGCGCGATGCGCGAGGTGTCGATGGTGATCCATCGACGACCCCACTGCTCGGCTACGTAGGCCGTTGTTCCACTACCGCAGGTCGGGTCAAGCACGAGATCGCCTGGATCGGTGGTCATGAGAATAGTACGGGCAATAACTTTCTCAGCTGTTTGAACGACGTAAACCTTGTCGGCAAGTCCGGTGTCATCCCAGTAGTTCGTTACTGCGGTTGCTGGGAAATCGTCGAAATAACGGACATAGCGTAGGGTCTCACCCGTAGCTACAACACGGTTTGCACTAATTAAATTCTTGAAACCCCGCTCGTTAGTCTTCCAGTTCGTTCTATAAAATTCGCGATTTTCAAACTTAACGTTGAATGTTGTGCTAGCCCCTGAGCTTTCTGAAATTAGGGCTGTAATTTGATAGAGTTTTGCACCATCATCGAGCAGAGGGCGAAGCAGTTTCGGATTGACCTTTTCCTCTCTAGTAAGCGCACGTCGTTTGCCGTCTTTAAGTTCGATTTGATCGTAACGCTCGCCTGTTCCTTTTCCGATGCCGATTTCCTTTTCTGTGTAGATTGGACGGTATTTGATTCTTTCGATGTCTTTGGCGTACCACACGAGATAATCAAAAACCGAATCGAGTTGTGAGGCGCCTTTGCCTCCTGTCTTCCTTACATTTATCATGCTGACAAAGTTCCCGCTTCCAAACACCTCGTCCATCAAACAACGGACAAGGTGAACATTCTCGTCGGATATCTGGACGAAGCAAGAACCGGAATCGTGGAGAAGCTGTTTGGCGACGAGGAGACGGTCCCGGAGGTAGCTGAGGTAGGAGTGGATACCGAGTTCCCATGTATCGCGGAAGGCCTTGATCTGTTCGGGCTCGCCAGAGAGGGAGTCGTCATTACCGTCGGTCACGATGCGGTTGTTGAGTTTGATCTGCCAGTTTGAACCATACTTGATGCCATAGGGCGGGTCGATGTAGATGCACTGGACCTGGCCGGCCATTCCCTCACGTTCAAGGAGGGAGGTCATACTGAGGAGGGAGTCGCCCTGGATGAGCCGGTTGGTCCAGCCGTCGGAGTGGGTGTAGTAGTCAGAGACCTTTTCAAGCTCCTCGCGCTCAAGGGCATTTCCGAAAAGTTCGTTGGCGGAGAAGAGGTCGGGCTGTTCCTTGTTTTCAGTGGCGGTGACGCGGTAGAGTCCTTTGATGAGCGCCTCGGGGGCGATGTGCTCGTGGCGATAGAGGGAGCGGATCGGGATGCGCAGTTCCGGGGTCTTATCCTTCTCCAGCCAGAAGAGTTCGGGGTCCTGACCGCGGTGGACGACCGGATTGACCGGGAGGTAGGCGGTATCCGGGGCTTCACGGACGATGGTGCTACCGGACTCATATCCGGCCTCTTCGGCACTGGGGATGTGGGCGCGCTTGTCTGCAGAGTGCTTGAGGGCTTTAACGGTGTATTTCATGGCGGGTGTTCTCCGGAAGGGGGGTCATTTGATTAGGCACTGCCCGAATAAAACGGTCTCTATTTGGCAGGCATTTGTCATAATCGGAACATTCTTTCGTTCAAAGTGTTACAGCGGTTTATCGGTTAGAACGGCCTTCAAAGGACACGATTTGTCTAATGAAAAGGTCATTATTTGCCATCCTTATGTCTAATGAAATAACGCGAGCCGACTCCGCGCTTACCGTTATGTTGGATTGCTGCCTCTTCACGCAGTTGTCCGATCGCGTGGCGCAGGGTGCGTAGAGGAATTTCCGAACCGATACGGCGGTGGAGATCTGAGAGTGACGAGGGCGAGGTTTCATCCGGGGAATAGGTCTGTAAGTCTTCGAGGATGAGGTGGCGGAGGCGGTGGGGCTCGATCTTTTTGAGGGTTGTGGGGCCCTTTGCCTGCGAAAGCCGCAGCCATTCCGGATTGACCAGGTATTCGGTGGCGCGGGTCCGGCCACGAGAGAGGAGCAGCTTCTTGTCGAGAAGCGAGCCCAGCCAGGAACGGACGCGGGTGTCGTCCGAGAGGTCCAGGATGCGGTTAAAGTCGGAAGCTTTAAGCAAGCCATGCTGGGCGATGAGTCCGAGGCAGATACGCTCTCGCGGGCGCAAGTTGAACTGCTGGCTTGCCGTAGAGAGCAAGCTGACGATCTCGGGCTTCATGATGCGGCGCTCGACGCAGACCGTGACCGAGTCGTTCTCTTCGCGAAGGACAGGCACAGGGCGTCCACGGGAGAGGAGCGCGTCGTACATGCGGTCATAGCCGCTGCCTTCACGCTCCATGAGGTGCAGGGCATAGAAGACCTGGGCAAGGTGCCGGTTGCGCTGCACGCTCGTGTGCAGGATGTTTTTCGGCGTAACGCCAAGCGGGAGAAGTCCGGGATTCTGGATTTCAAGGCGGTCTGGATAAAGGCGAATAAAGATGTCGCCGCGCGTGGTATAGGGCCGGTGACAGAGGGCATTGGCAAGCAGTTCGCGGAGCACGGTTTCATCGTAGTGCGGAACGGTTTCGGTGAACAGGCCATCGCGAATTTCCGTGTATTCACGCCAGTCGGGAATCTCTTTCCAGATAGCTTCGATCATTTCTTTTGGATTGAGGTCGAAGTCAGACCACTCGCGTTTAGCGACTTTCTGTTCACTTCCGTCATATTTGATGAACTGAACAGCCGGCGCGAAAAGAAGCACGGCACGGTCTTCGCGGCGGCCGACCCACAGGATGCCAAGATTCGAGAGAACGCCATCGCGGGCCATCAGAAAGTGTTCGAGAATTTCAACGTCATTCTTCTCTTTGACAAAGTCGGTCACGCGGTCTGAAGCGCGGATGTCGGAGAGAAAACGCGAAAGCTGTACCGGATTGGCGCTCGCCACAGGTATTCGGCGAGTGGCCTGCGTCTCCCAGACATAAGCATCTTTGTCGGCAAGGAGGCGCGGCAGTTCATCAGGCATCACTGGCTTACTCTCGTCGGCAACACGGATGAAGTAGCGCCCGTCTGTCGTGGAGGCAATGGTCTGACGGCTTTGAAGGACGCGGAGTTCAAGGATCTCGCCTCCATTGTTGGCAATTTGGATTTCTGGCGTAACTGCGACGTTGACACAGTGCTGGCTAACACCTTTGCGCAGGCGATCCGGGAGCGTCTGAGCGATGCGTTGATCGGGAGGTGGCACGGACAGATCATCCTCGATGCCGAAATGAAGGATGCCACCGCCAGCATTGGCAAAGGCAACACAATGCTTGGCGATCTTTTGCCAATCCCAGCGCTTGGGCTCAGCGGCAAAGGTGAGCAGCGATTTTTTGTCGTATGTCTGGCCTTCGTCCATAAGTGATTTAAAGCGTTGCGAGTTTTTTGAGAATATCATTGCGGGCATCACGGATGTCTTCATCAATTTCGAGAAATGCCCAGCGTGGCCAGCCGTGATGGGAACGCACAGCATGTATGGCGGGCAACCAGCGATTCTCGACAGCCCAAGCCTTCTCGACCTTGTCGCGCCGCATGCCCGTGATCTCGAGGATCAGGTTCACGGGTTCGCCGGAGGGCGCAAGGGCACGGATGATGAAGTCTGGATAGTAGTTGCGAGAGCATCCTTCCTTGTCGGTGTACGGAATACGGAAATCGAGGAAGGCGTTCTTAACCCAGGAGAGGATGATCCCTTCGCTGGCAAGCATATCAAGCACCTTAGCGGCTTTACCTTCCCAGCCGCTATCGATGACCACTAGATTCACGTGGCTGTGGAGAGTTGCGTAGGTATCGCGGGTGGTCTGGCCATGAACAAAGGCGCTACTGCCGAGAGGGTTGTAATAGTGCAGGATCGGGCGGATGTGTGACTCGGTGGCCGCGCCGGTTTGGATCGCGCGGGAGACGTGAGCGACAAGGCGTTGCGGCTCGGTGAACAGGAGAAGCTTCTTCCACGCCGCATCCTTGTGGAGCACGCGCACCTTGGTGGCATACCACTCAGCGACGATGGCTGTAAGCTGATGGAAGCGCTGAAATTCGGGACTGCCCTGCTCATCCGAGAAATGGTCACGAAGAAGGTCTTTGGCGATGCGGTAGATGATCTCCTGCTCGCGTTTCTCAAGAATACTGTCAACCGTGAGCTTGACCTGCTTACCGTCCACGCCTGTGCCCATGAAAGTAGTTGTGGGAAGCATGGAGCCATCGACCTGATAGTCCTCCAACCCATCGAAACTGTACGTGAGAAGTCCGTCGGGATAGTCGATCCGATAACCCTCGACATTCGGGAACGTAATCGCATACTGGTCAGCTCTGTCGCGCAAGGCGAAAACACGACTGATGGCGGCCTGCTGGAGAACAGCGGTCTTGCCACCTTTGAATAGCTTGAAAGGGACGCCGATGATATGGGCGTACTCCGGTGGAAACTTGTAGGTGGCAATCCGGCGCTTATCGTCGGTGAGGTTACCGTCTTTGTCGTAACCCTGGAGGTAGTAACTCTTGCGACGCAGTGCGCGTCCGGCGACCTGCTCGCACAGGAGCTGGGAACCGAATGCACGGAGACCTGCAATATGTGTAACTGTGTTAGCATCCCAGCCTTCTGTGAGCATTGAGACCGAGACGACGCAACGGATATGCGCCCCCAGCATGTTGCGCTTACCAACGGTATTCACCACCTCCCGGAGAATCTCAGCTTCTGTGATCTGGTCTGTGCTGCCCTGTCCGTGAAGACGGGCGTAGTCGCGTTTGAACAGGTCGATTTCCCGTGCGAAGACCCTCTTAAAGTCATCATCGATCTGGCCCGAGTTTTCCAGCGAATCGCTATCAATCAGGAGCGTCGGTGGTCTTGTCCGAGGTTGCAGCGAGGAAGGATCGTAGTTTGAGAAGAGATCATACACTCCGGCTATGGCCTGAGCTGGTTCATCACCGGTTGCTGGCTTTTGCTCGTACCCCGCGATATATTTGTAAACTTCCTTGGAGACAGAGGTGTTATTGCAGACCACAATGAAAACCGGCGGGCTGTCGTCGAGCTCAAGCTGATCGGTGCCCTTCGCACGTGCCGTGAACGTCCGGGAACGAAACTCCTTCTCGTAGTGCTCATAAAACTGTTTGAAAGCCGCCTTGACGATATCAGGGATGCGGGGCGGAGATTCTGTGAAGACGGTTCCCTCGGCCTTGGCCTGAGCTCGTTTCTTTTTCTGACCGGCGGTGGGAAGATCTTTCTTCACATGTTGATAGAGTTCGCGCAGAACAGGCATGCCGATTGCTTGCGTATCGTCTGAAACTGGCAGGAAGGGTATTTTGACGAGACCTGATTCGATGGCCTCGATAAGACCAAAATCCGCGACCACCCATTCAAAAAGCGTATAGGGATCATGACCAGAGCCCGTGAGGTAGTACGGAGTGGCCGAGAGGTCATAGATCGAACGGACTTTGAAGCGTTGGCTGATTTCGCGTAACCCAGAGAACCAGACGGCGGCACGCTCGTTCTCCGTCTTGACATCCTCGCCTTCAGCGGAGCGGTCATCGGATTTCGGCTGATAGCAATGGTGGGCTTCATCATTAATGATTAAGAGACGGGAGTCGCTCTTAAACTGCCCCAAAATACGGCGTATCACGAGAGAAATATCCTCTTTCCCCTCCGTTTTTTCCCCATCAGCGCCTATCTTGCCATCGAAAGGCGATCGCTTGTTTCCCTGTAACGTACGGGGTTGGAGCGTATGATAGTTAAAAATGACGATCTTGTGGTTGAGTTGCCTCAGCTCTCCGCGCCAGAGGTTAGGCACTAAGTGGCGGATGCTATAATAGTCTGCTGCCTCAGAGCCTGTCCGAGTGTCGACCTTCAAGACCGAGAGGCGGTCACGAATTGTGATGCCGGGGGTGACGATTAGGAAATTGTCAGCAAAGCGCGTGTCGCCACGATATTCTAGACGGTTGTAAAAATGATAGACGATCAGCGCCGCCATGACTACCGTCTTACCGGAGCCTGTGGCCATTTTGAAAGCTATTCGAGGCAGGTTCCCCGTACAAGACTGGGCTGCCTGGAGATCGCTCAGGATCCGCTGACCGACATTCGACTTGTCCGCAACCTCATTCAGCCAGATGCCAGTCTCAATCGCTTCTTGCTGGGCAAAGAACAGACGTTGTGTGAAATCACGTTCTTCATTCAAAAACCAGAACTGCAACAGCTCCCGTGAGACGCGCGTCGTGTTGGAATAGCCAGCTTCACGCCACGCCTTGACTTCGCGCCGCAAAATGTTGATGATATGCTCGCTGTAGTTGGCGGCTATTGCTTCATCCATACCAGGAAGGTCACGCTGCTGCCTTTGTTTTACTGGAACGGTCTGACCGGTTCCAGAAAATACCCTCCGGCCGTTGACAATGTTCTCATAATCCAATTCCCCCGCGAGGTTCGTCGCGTAATGCAACCTCGGCTCTAAATAAGGGTTATTCAAGATCGGATTTTCAGTAACCATATAATTTCAAAAAGATACTACATTGGGGAGAGTACGGCAAGCATTTGAGAACAGCATTTTGAGAAAACGTATCCGTCTGCACAAGCTTTGAGGTCACAATTTGTGACCTCAAACACATAACCTCTTTATTATCAAGGAGAAACATACATAACACCCTGTCATTTCTGCATGGAGGTTCTTCCTACGGAGAAGACAGACGAATCTGTTTTAGTGAACGCACCGTCGAAGGCGTGCCGGTCAACCGCGCCCGACTCGACAACGGCCTTTACCTTCTCACGTGTCGGCGAGCCAACCTGTGGGAGCAGCGGTGCAAGTAACGGAGAGATCTCGCCAAGATGGGCTTTAATTTTCGCTAAGTCTGGCTCTAAAATCTGGCTATATTTATCACCCAACCGCTGTTGCAGCAAGACTTCATCATACTTGACTGTTGTCTTTGGATAATAACGAACTGTCAACTGCTTATTCTCCAGCGTTGGTGTCCACATACTTTGTCCAGTCGCCTGCATGTGGGCGACGAGCACATCGCGCCATCTCTTTTTCTCAGTCTCCAGCTTTGCGGCCTCTTCCTGAATCTCAACGTATCGCTTAAGTGCCTCCTGAACTGTGCTCACATTTCCTCGCTTTCTTATTCACCCAAGTGGGTACAGTGTACCGATGTTCCTTGGAAAAAGGCAATAAGAAAAGAAGATTTTTGGCTACTCCCCGCGAAGGCTCTTGATAATGCGTTCGTAGCTCTCGCGATTAGCGTCAAGAACGCGATCACAAAGGGTCATAGCTTTATCCAGAGAGCCATTTTGTTCCCGGAACCAGCGTTTCAACTCATCTAGATCGGCCACGCGGATATTCCCGCCGCAAGCATCAAAAGTCGGATCAATATTTCGGGGAATACCCACATCCACGAAAAAGGTTCCTTGAGGATTCAACACGGGCTTGTGGGCTGCAACCGTCACAACGGGCAACTGCGTATTTACCGCACTGATCACGATGTCGACCTCAGGCAATACGTCATGAAGCTGATCCAGTTGCACGACCCGAACCCCTTTCGCTGCCTCTGGCTTGTTGGCATGATACGCCCAGATGCATTTGACGTTCCGCTCCAGCAGCCCTTTGATCGCGCCACGCCCGACCACACCTGAACCAATGACCAATGCGGTTCCTTGTGACAAGCTCTTCGAATCGAGGTACCGCAACGCGACATCTTCGATCTCGGAGACATCGAGCAAGTTTCCCATTTCCGCGCGAACATCTTTTGACACGCGCAATGCGGAGTCACAGAGGCCACGGATCAGGGACCCAGCCCAGCCCCGTGCTACAGCCTCATCAATCGCATCCTTCAGTTGGGCGACCACATGCACCTCGCCCGGAACCTGGGAATCCATACCGGCGGTCACTTTACAGACGTGCGCAAAGGCATCAAAGCCATGTTTCATGTAATACAAATCTGAACGAAGCTGATCAAAACGCATCAATCTGCGTAAGATGCCACACGTTCCCACTTCTTTTGAAATGGCCGCAATGATTTCGACCCGATTACAGGTGTTCAGAATGAGAAACTCATGAACACCCCAAACCTGACGGATCATCTCCCCCAACTCCTCTCTCTCTCGCAGGAGCAGATGATAGGGTGCACGTTCAGCCGTTCCGAGGTACGCATGGCTGGTACCCAAAACGAGCAGATCCGAACTTTCAATGGAATCCAGATGTTTACGCAAATTATCTTTGATCAGCCGCGACTGCACGCACGACCTGCCGCTCGTGGAGACCGCGATCAGTACTTCCCCTGCGCGAATGATCGCGGGGGTTACAAAATCACCATCTGGCCAGTTGCCATCGGCACAGCAACAGGGCACTTTCGCTTGCTGGGAAACCTCTAAAATATAACGATTCACGCGCTTATCATCCGTACAGGCAAAAACAAGCGCAGCGCAATTGACATCGGTATCTTCGAAGCGACGCGCCAGATACTCGATCCGACCTGCATCCGCTAACGTGATTAATTCGGGAACACAATCTGGGCAGACCAACACGACGTGCGCATCGGCAGCCAGCAGCAAATCAATTTTGCGCTCCCCCACACGTCCGCCGCCCACAACAAGTACGCGCTTCCCCTCAATCATTGTATTAACCGGAAACGTCTTCCGGACTGGCCTAGAATCCCTCTTTTCCATAATTTTCAAACTATATCAGAATTCGTCCCTTTTCGGAATTTCAAATTTAAGATTAACCCTTTTTTTGTTCGGCAAAGTGCCTCAAAGCGACGTCAAAGTGTTTGCCCAAGAGCGAACGGAGTGCCTGATCGACAGCCTGACCTTCCCCCTTCAGGCGATTGACACCCAGCGCCTCTGGCGCTTCGCCGTCATCAAAGAAAATCGTGATGATTTTGTCCGCCGTCATTCCCTCTCCGCACTGGCAAAGTAGATAGCAATTTCCCTCCCCGACCACTTTTGCGAGGATGTGGTTACGTTCAAGCTTGTCAATCACGCCACGAACAAGGCCATGGGGAATGCCATGTTGACGTGCAAAGGCTTCAGCGTCAAAGGGGGTACCCTCTTGTTCGCCTGAACACTTTTCCGCCTCTGCGCAGATGGCGCAAGCGAGGATGACCCGCGTACGCGGACTTGCTTTTGCCGCATATTGCTCCAAAATATAGGTGTCACGATTTTGAGCCGCAAAAGCAATCTCGGCACCGATCAGCACGATTTGCCAGCTTGTGTACATCCACAACAGCAGAATCGGTAGAAGGGCAAAGCCTCCATACACCATGCTGTTGCCAGCAATACCTACCTGCAACATGGCGCAGATCTTCAGCCAGGCCGCGAACAAGAGCATGGTCACAAATCCGCCAATGAGGGCAGGACGTACCTTGACGCGCTCATTCGGCATGAAGCCCAGCAAGAAGGCGAACATCAAGGTTCCTAAAATCAGCGGAATCACTGCCCTCAGGAAGGAGCCGCCCATAAACCCGCGCACCGTTTCCGGTGTCACGCCCCCCAAGGTCTTGTCCATGAGCTCCATGACATGCGAAACAACCGGAATGGAGGAGGCCGCCACAATCAAAATCGGGAGCACGATGCTCACGCTGGTGTAATCGGTAAACTTCCGAACAACAGACCTACACTGAGACACCCCCCAGATCTCGTTAAAACTGTTTTCAATTTTCTCCAGCATACCGATAACGGTCCAAAGCAAAAGGAGCAATCCGATGAGGCCGAGCGTCCGGAAGTCAATGCGCTCGACCTGTTCGAAGAGTTTCCCGGTCACATCGCGGGCCTGCTTCCCGAAAAGGCGAACGACTTCAACCTGTTCCGGAGTCTTTGCACCCCATGCCAGGGTTGGGAGATTTGTGCTGGCCTGCACCACAGGATGCTCCATCTGCGTGAGCCATGCGTCAAGCTGGGTGCTCGCCCGCTGGCGCAAAAGGTCAGCACCGCCCAACGAACGGGTCAACCCCAAAACCAAGACGAGGACCGGGACCAAGGCCAATAATGAATAGTAGGTCAGCGAAGCCGCATGCAAAGGACAGCGATGTCGTTGGAAACCATGAAAGACCAAACTCACGAAGCGCAACGTCTTGACCGCCATCCGTCGCGGATAAGAGAGTTCATGCATGGACAGCAACCACTGACCACGTATCAAAAAATTCAATATCCATTCGCTCAGCGATGGCTTTTCAGATGACTTTTTCATCCCGCGCTAGTCGGGGTAACCCCGTCCCTTCCTTATTAGACCCAGCCACATTAAGCACGGACGGCATAAAAGTCAATGGAAAAGTGAGAAAGTGCGAGAAGGTCTCGGGTTCAGGGTTCGGGGTTCAGGCACCACTCAAGATGTGGGATGGATCTTCATCTATTGGAACTGTTCCGGCTAGAGTATGAATCAAAGTCAGTAGCGTCCCATCGGACGCAGGTTTTTAGGCTGTAGACTGTTAGGAAACTCCTGGGGTTCAGTTGTGCCCGTGTTGAGTCAGCGTTGGAATTTAAGTTAAGTTTTCTTAGCGTTTCACCTAATAGCCTACAGCCTAAACTGCTACAGCCTAGCCATCCTTATGGGATGGCAATGAATCAAAGTCCTGAGTAAGTGGCCCTGCGTATCCGCAACAGCAGTTCTTCAGGAGAGACCACGTGAAGTTTGTTCGTGTCTAATCCTTGCACGACCGCATTCATGGCAGGCAGTCCCTGCCGACTCTTGCCACTGTCTGTCTTGTGCTGTGACCACGCGTTAACAGCGACCCAGCCACCAAGTCCCGCAGCCTCATCCGTGTTGATCGCTTGCGCAACCCGTTCGGGACTTCCTGCACGCGGCCTGTTCATATTATCCCATAAGCAATACCGTGCGCAAACCGCCGGAATACGCCCGCCCCTACCGTTTTGGATCCAATCGATCCGCCCATCTCCTCCATGATAAGGAGCATAATCCATCACCATAATCCCCAGAAGAGTCGGAATTTCTTCTGCAAATATCCGTAACGCTTTCTGTGCATCAGCCGATTCGCTGTGTTCAAATATCATCGTCAGAACCGTCACACCTGTTCGTTCCATTGTGGCGTTGATCCGCCGGGCATGCAAACGTAAAACATCCCAACGGTTGGATCGCGTAGAGGCGAAGTGATCTGGATAAAAATAACCGCCACCAAACTGCACCACGGTCGTCTCTTTCGGCTTTGACTCGGCTATGCGATCCACAATCACAGGACACACCATCGTCATGTCCCCCGCGCCTATGCTCCAGCCCATCGGGAACTTACCGTGCAGCGGACTGTCCCAAAACGTGTTGGACCAAAAGTTGCCCATGATGTAAGCCGCATTGTCGCCATCGCTGTTCATGAAGGCTACACATCGCCGGGTATCCTTCCAGTCAATCTGCGAAGGGTCTAACGCCGGCAATTTCTTCGAATGATAGTTATTCGCACCCGCCGAATAAAAAGGCGCGTTCAAAATCCAGTTTGACACGGTATGAAAATGACCGCGCGCGGAAACGGGCTGGCAATGTCTGAACTCGTCGCCCACGCCCCACCCGATCATTGCCGCAGGCGGCTTCACCTGATCCAGCATCCGCCACGCCGGCGTACTCGTGCCAAACGTCACAGGCAAGGTATGCGCAATCATCAGATCCCGATTATTAGCTGTCTTCGGATCGATCAAACCTACTGCGTCACGCGCCTCGAAGTCCGCACGGTGAGCCTCGAAATAGGCCAACGGCTCGACCCCGCGCGAATCAAAAAGACAGAAGAGCCCCAACGCCTTCATCCGGCTTTCGGACACTACGGTCACGGGCACGGCTCTGAGTCGCGCAGTAGCCATGGTTGCCGTGTTCAGTGACTGGTCAACTTCTTGTCGAGGTTCGTAAGCCCGGCCTTCATAGGTGTCGGACGAATAGAGCACGTACCCCTTGACCTGACCCGTATTGACGGCCCGCGTCAAGAGCGCATCCGCAGCCACAGTCCCGCGATTCTTCAACGTCAGTCGCTCGATTGTGCGGTCGCGCCACGCTTCATAGGGTTGATGCCGCTGCTCGATCCAGACCAGCTCGTCGTCCTTGCCCTCATTCACCCCGCGTGCCTTCAATCCTGCTACAGCCTGAAGGATCACTTGTCCCTCCAATTCCTGCGGCCATTCGACCGTTACAAACGCCGCAGGCGCTTTCTGCACCGGCCACCAGCCTGTTCCCTCATCGCTACTCGATGAACGCCTTGTGCCGTCCTGGACCTTCTGGCCAAATTGGCACGTAAACACTTCTGCATCTGTTGACAGCGGCTTGTTGTCCACAACCGACAGGTAGCTATCGTCGGTCAGCACGAGATCTGCAAACCGTGCTTCGCTACGCATTCCCAGCAGGTTGTTCTGATTCCAGACTCCGACTGCAACCTGTACTTTCGTCGCGCCGAGCCGGGCAAAGTCCCCTGGAGTGTGGGTGGTATCGTAAAGCTCTTGCACATTGAGTGTGAAAGTGTGCCACTGGTTGGTAGCGGTCGGCAACTTCCAAAACATTCCCTGTTTCTTCTTGCCCAGTTCCTGAAAATACATCCAGCTCGCCTGCTTGCCATTGAGCTGATAGCCTAAGCTCCGCGGCAGGTAATTGCAACGCTCTTCTTCCGCACTCCAGCGGAACATCATGAGCGCCTTCAACTCCGTGTCGTTCATCAGCAAGGCCGTCACATAGCCGCCTCCAGCCTTCGGCATTTCGTTCAGCAGATAACGGCCACCCAACACGGGCGATTGCCCTGGTGCGAGCGCAACGACCTGACTGGCTTGCAGATATTCGTCATCCGACCAGATCGACTCCACAGGAGTCTTGACCGCAAAGGTTGCTCCCTGCCCGTCTGCGCGAGCCACAAAAAACGGATCGCTGTCACGCGAATAGCGGTCAGGCAATGTCCACCCCGTGAAGCCCTTGCTGAAGTCGCCATTTTCTAGCATCGGCTTCGCGGCCAGCTCCGGCAGGCTATGGAACCACAGCGGGTTCTTCTGCTCGTCGAACGGCTTGAACATCGACTCCGGGAAAACATATTCCTTGTCGGTTCCTGCGAGACGTCCGCGCAGAATCAACTTGTCGCCGTCTACATCCACGAGCACATAATAGCCGCCGCGCTCAATGCCGTCTTTGAATGCGGGATATTCTTCGCCGTAGGGGCGCGGCTGGATGATGGTCGGCACTGTGAAGAACCGGATGCCCTTGTACGCCCACGCGACCTTCTCGGCTGTCTGGATACCATTGTGGACATGACCGTTGAAGTAATATTTCACATTACCGTAACGCGCCATCAGATCCAGCATCTTCTTGCGCAGTGCCAGTGGCTGCTGATAGAACTCGGTCTGGCTCAACCCCTGCGGCATGAAGTGCAGATGGTTGAACACAATGGTCGGACGGTCTTTATTGGCCGCCAGATCGTTCTCCAGCCAATCGAGCAGTTTCTTTTCAATTGCTTTTTGTTCTGGGCTGTTCCCGTCTAAATTACACGGAGTAAAAACAAAATGCCACTTGCCCGCGTCAAACGAATAGAACGGGCTCGCCACACCAGTCAACTCCTTCTGCAGTTTTGCGTACCCCTCGTAAGGCGGGCGCGTATCATGGTTGCCGTGCAGGAGAATGTTCGGTATATGAAACTGTTTCGCCAACCTCCGAAAATTGTCCACCGACTGGGGTTCGAACACATTCACAAGATCACCGAGCCAGGCCACAAAGGCGGGCTGCTGCTTGGACGTATTCAGTTCGTTCGCAATCTGCGCGGTCGTCTCCTGCGCATTCATGCAGACCGCACCCCGATTATTCTCGGCCGAGACCTGAGGGTCGGCCAGCATCGCGAAACTGAAACGATCTCCGCTCCCGGCAGCCGGAGAAATCGCACCGCTCTGCGCCGACCCCTCGACGGCGCACACCATCGATAGCCCTGTTAGAACGACCCACATGCGTGTGGAATTTAACAACATCCATTCCTCCCATTTCTTCTGTTCCAAGCACCCGTCACAAATCGTCATGCGCGGTTATAGCCAATTGCATTTGCGGTTCTGTTGCGAAATGAATTTCATTGCTTGTGCGTCATCCGCCATCATTTTCGCACCGTCCCAGTTAAATCCATTTCCTGTTCTACAGGCAACCACACCTAAATTCGCAAGTTCCGCAAGCCGGGCACCAAAATCAAAACTCGAATAGGTCTGCTTTCCCGTTCTGATACCGTCAACCCATGCTTGCACATGCCCGCCCACCGGAGGCTTTGGCAGTAGTTCGGGAACCGCCTTCACCGCCGGATGGTTAGCGATCCCTTTGAATTTCGGCTCATCATTGAATTTAATATAGGCTTCCGAATTCCAAGGACCGAGGAAGAGGGTGCCTTTGTCGCCGAACAACATGATACCGTCCCGCATCGCTCCGAAGGTTTCCTTTAACGGCGCAACCATCTTTTCGGGCGGCGTTCCATGGCCCTTCCCGAAGCAGAATTGGAGCGTGACCGGCGGCAAAGTTCCGCGCACAGGATAGTGCCAGTTAACTTGTGCCCAAATCGGAATACCGTCCATGCCCAAGCCTTCGCCCTTTATATCAATTCGCTCAGAATCACCCAACTGCAATCCCTCCATAGCTACAGGGAAGATGTGGCTTCCGAAATCCGATAAAACACCTCCACCAAAATCGTACCAGTGCCGCCATTTGAAGGGGTGATAGATGCCTTTTTTATAATCCCGCAAGCTTGACGGGCCACACCAAAAATCCCAGTTTAGTTCTTCTGGTATCGGATCCGCTCCGACAGGTGCTGTGATTGCATTAGCCTGATACTTCAGAGCGCCGACAACGTCCCTGACAGAACCGATCAGCCCAGACCTAAGAATGTCAACCGAACGGCGGTACGGTATAGATGATGTCCCCTGATTGCCAGTTTGGGTAATCAGATTTGTATGCGCGTGTGCCAGTTGCCGGAGTTCTCTGGCTTCAGCCACAGTTCGCGTCAGGGGCTTTTCACAGTAGATATGTTTCCCAGTCTCAATCGCATGTTTACAAATCACCGTGTGCCAATGATCCGGGGTCGCCACAATCACCGCATCCACATCATTGCGCTTGTCTAGTAACTCCCTATAATCGGAATACTGTACACAAGCCGCGCCAAGATCTGGATGCATTTCACGAATACGCCTGATTCTCTGCGTATCAACATCGCAGATCGCGGCGATGTTCAATTTCGTGTCGCGGACGATCCGGAGAAGGAATTCCGATCGTCCGCCGGTTCCGATGACACCGACCGTGAGTCGTTCGTTTGCTCCAAAAGCCGAAGCCGGAATCAGTGTCGGTAACGTGATCGCGGCCCCCCCTTTGATAAAGGTTCTTCTGGAAATCACCAATTTCATACGTTTCTCCTTTTGATCGGTGTACATCAATCTACGGCTTTGGAATAACACGTTGTTCAACCGCACGAATCACCACTGGCCCAATCAAACCTGAGGGCAGAAGTGCGTCATCCTTCTTCCAGTGCTTGAAGGTCGTGAAGGTTAGCCGCCGCGGCTCGGGGCGGGGCAGACCTTTTTGCAGCCACTCCGGCCAAGCTGGAATGCCACGCGTTATCCAGGTGCCATTTGTCGTGCAGTCGTCGGGATACTGCTCATCGCCGATCAGTCGATTGGGCCACAGGTTGGTCACCTTCACTTCCAGCGCGTTTGTACCGCTCTGGATCACGTCGGTCACGTCCATCCTGAACGGCGGTTTCCAAAGCGTGCCGAGCGATTTCCCATTCAGCCACACCTCGGCAATCACTTCGACACGGCCAAGGTCGAGTTCAATTTTGGGTTTCGGATTATTGCTTTTGGATTTGTCACTATAGACGAAGTCCTTTCGATAGACTGCCGTGCCGGAGAAATACCGCACACCGGAATCAGGGTGCTCGGGCCAGGAGATCAGCTTTTCCAGCGTCACTTTTTCCGGCGCACCCCAGCCCGCGGGAAACTCCAACGGCCAGGGTCCATCCACAGTCACAGGTTCTGGAGCAGACGAAACATCAACAACCTGTTTCCGTCCATCATTGAAGGTCAGTTCGTATTTTCCGCGTGTTGCGGTCTGAAGCAATAACCGCCCAGCAGCATCGGTTTTCACTTGGGCAGAAAACGTTTCTTGCGTTCCGTCACGGCTGAGCCCGACGATATGACGCACGGTTCCTGCACCCACTGGCTTGCGGAATACGACAAAGACCGCCTCTTCCTGTTCCAGATTCAGCCCTACGCTGACCCCTGTAGCCGTCTGCTCATAAACAGAGACCGCCTCAATGCGTCCGCTCTCGGGATACCACAGTTCGGGCACCTTGCCACTCACGCGGAACCGACACTTCACCGAGCCGCCACGTGGACTGCTGTTGGCGACAAAGTAGACATCCGCATCCTTGATCGTCCGATGGACAAAATGAAGATCCAATCCGGCCTTCGGGTCGTAATCAAAATCGGGGACAAGCCCGTCAGCGTTCATCACATCTTCCAGCGTGCGGCCCCAAATCACACGGCCTGCACTAACCTTGCGCTCTCCCGCCGCTCCATTTCCCCAAAGCTTTTCCGCCAAAGCCGTAAACGTTGCTTGGCTGTTCTGATCTGCCAGACTCGGGGATCCCTTCGGCTTCGGTCCCAGCACAGCCGCGCCTTCATGCGCCAGACGTGCTACATGGTTCAACGAGGCTAACGTCATGCGCCCGTGTTCCGGCATCACCAGATATCGGTATGTTTTGCCCCCAGGCAGCGCCACTTTGCCATCCGCTACGTTCAGCCGTGAGAGAATTTCGCCGTTCAGCCCGTCGCCATCATAGCCTTCCAGTGGCGTAGGCGGCTTGTTTCCATCTCCGTTGGGCGCATTGTCGCCCAAATAGAAAAGCACATCGGCTACAGGTGATCCCTGTTGCAACAGCGCCTGACAGCGCCCCAGATAAGTGTGCCATTGCGGTCCGCCCTTTTCCCACCAGGTGTTGCCCCGATCCAAGTGACACCCCCACGGCCCGAGCGTCATGCCCGGGCGCAGGTGCGGATCATTCCAGGGCTGGTCTGTGAACACGTGCATGACCAGACGATTCACGCCCACGCAGTAACTCCAATCCGCAAGAGCCTTCAGCGTCGCCGGGTGTTTTTCCCATTTTTCAAGACCGGTAAACTCCTCACTGCCGATGATCTGTCTCTCGTAAATATGGCCGGCGATGGAAGCGCCCATTCGAGGCCGTGTGCCAATCGGACTATTGATCCAGATCTCGGTCATCGGCACATCGCTGCGCCCGCCAGCCTGGAGGTATTCGAACGGGCCATCGTAGGCTTCGGTAGAGAAGAAGAGTCCATCCTTGCGACAGCGTTCCGCCAGCCGTCCCGTATGATGGTCGGCATAGCAATCGCAAACCGTCCGCCGAAAATCCCACAGGAATGCCTCGGTCTGTTCCAAGGAGCCGATGACGCGTCCTGTCAACGCCGGCAACCAGCCCGTCATGTCATACCCGCGCCGTTTCTTGAACTCGGCAGCAAGTTTGGGTGTCCAGTTTTGCCAGCCCACCTCATAGCTGTCCACATGATGATTAGCAATCACTCGCTTCGCCATTTCAGGACCGACGCTTTGCAAGATCGGGTTCATCATCCCGTCGTAGTAGACATCACAGGCTTCCTGGCTGAGCTTGTCGACCTCCAGCGCTTGCATGCCGGACGGCAACGGGGCGGACTGCGCGCCGGTGGGTATATGCCCCATGCGGATGACAGTCCAGCGCCCGGGCGGCACGTCCCACGTCAGCCGCCCTTCCGCATTCATTCGTCCGGTCAGTTGCACGACCTGCTCCTGGGCAATGGTCTCTTCCGGTTTGGGCTGCGGCTCTTTAGTATCCGGATTGACCGCTCCAGTGCCGAAACCCGTTTTGTTGGTCCATCGCTGGAGACGGAAACCGCCATACACATTGAGCTCCTGCACATATACCGATAATGGCTGTTTCATTTGATCCTTGGCCCCGGTCATAAAGGTCAAGCGAAAGCGCTTGGCCGTTACTGGAGCGAAGGTCGCCGATCCTGTCGTGGGCCGGTCATTGAGCCCCGAGGGTAAATTTTCAAACTTGCCGACAGGCACAAACGTTGCTTGCTCCTCATTCCACGCTTCAAAGGTTGCTTTAAAAACCTTGCTCCGGTGTGCCGCGCGAATGGAAATCGAGCGGACAGGCACTGGGATTTCGGTACGCAGTTCAAACGTGCCGGGCAGTTGAGCCACGGTCTCTGGATCATTGTCAAAGAGCTTTCCGCCTTCGGGTAGCGGAACGCCTGATGCGTCCGCAACGGTGGTCTGAACCGTCCGCAGGCTGAGTTCATCATGAAGCGGCGTGGGGAAGGCAAAGACAGCGATATCCCGATAATAGTTCAGCCGTGCGGCGGGCTGCGGCAGAGCCGTCTCGACGCGGCATCCTCCTTCCACGACCGTCTCACTCCAGGCCAGTTCCTGCATGCTCAGTTCGGGCGTGACCCAGGGGCCGCCGCTGTTGGCCCAGCCAGGACAGTTGAAGCCGATCTGCAGACCCAACTTCTCGGCCTCTTTCAGTGTGAAGGCTACATTTTCGAACCATTGCGGACTGCGGGGCCTGACCGGCCCGACCGGCCCCATCCCAATGTCGAACACCATCGCCCCGCCGATACCCCCACGCTGCATGGATTCAAGGTCGGCCTTAATTCCCGCCTGCGTGACATTACCGTTCATCCAATACCAATACAGCCAGGGTTTGGAATGTGCGGCAGGAGTGATAAATGATTGCTCCAAGGTATCGTGTTTGCCGGTGCCGGACGCTGCGGTCACAGCGAGGCATCCGCTGAATACAGCAAGCAACGTCCGCGTCAGATAAGTTTGGTTTGGGTTACATGTCATACTAATTCTTTCCTGTTACTTGCCCGTCAGTCTACCGCATGGGGATAACGCTTTGCTCAGCCGCGCGAAGCACCACCGGCCCGATCAGGCCGGAGGGAAGCAGCGCGTCGTCCTTCTTCCAATGCTTGTAGGTCGTAAAGGTCATCCGCCGCGGCTCGGGGCGGTGCTGCCCCTTTTGCAGCCACTCCGGCCAAGCCGGAATACCGCCCGCTTTCCAGGTGCCCTTGGGTGTGCAGTCATCGGGATACTGCTCGTCGCCGATCAGGCGGTTGGGCCACAGGTTGGTCACCTTCACCTCAAGCTCATTGGTTCCGGTTTTGATCACATCCGTCACGTCCAGACGAAAGGGAGGCTTCCAAAGCGTCCCCAAATCCTTGCCGTTGACCTTCACTTCCGCAATCACCTGCACGTCACCCAAGTCCAAAGTCAAGGATCGCTGCCGACGCCGCCACGCGGCGGGCACGGCGAATACCGTCCCATATTTCGCCGTACCGGAAAAGTAGCGCACGCCAGGGTCGGAGTGTTCCGGCCAGGAAACGAGCTTGTCGATCGTCGTTCTTTCAGGGGCACCCCAACCGGCAGGGAACTCCAATTTCCAGGGACCGCCGAGCCGCAGCGGCTCAGGCGATGGCGGCACAATTATCGCGCGCCCACCCCCTCCGGACAGCTTCAGTTCGTACTGACCACCGGCCTCAGCCTGAAACCGCAAACTTCCGGTCGCCTCAGTCGTCAAAGTCAGAAGGCTGTCCGATTCCTTGGCATCGGGCGCGGCTTGAGCGAGTTGCGTGATTTCGGCTTCCGTCATTGCCCACGCATATTTGGCAAGCCTGGCCACTTCCCCTTGGAACGGCTTGGTCATCTGCGCTTGGGGCGATGTCACATTCACGCCCGCATGGACCGTATTTCCGCTCTTGAGGCCCGTGCCGACCGGTTTGCCGTTGATGAAAAGTACAGGCACGCCTGCACGATAGATCACGGCCACGTGGATCCAGCCGTAGAGGGTTTGCGGAGCTTTCCAGCTCAGCACGGCCGGGAAATTCCACGCCCAGCTCTCCAACACGCACACGCCATTCGTGCCCACGGACACGCCGGCCCCCGAATGCCCCTTGTCGCCATAGAGCAGGTGCCCAGCCGGCGGATAGACAGCGTAGTTCTGATTGCCCCAGTCCAACCCGCGCGTGTGCTGCGCGGGCACGTCGATCTCCGCCGTGGGCCGAGCCCAGAAGGTCATCGTGAACGTGCCTGAGAGGTCTTCACGGCTCGGCATCGCTGCGGGCAATATCTCGCGTCCGTTGCAGCTCAGACCCACAACCGTCCGCGAATGCTCGGCCGGCAACGGCTTGCGAAACAGCACAAAGACCGCTTCCTCCTGCTTCAAGTTAAGTCCCACACGCATTCCTGCGGGGGTTTGCTCGTAAACGGATGCCAATTCGATTTTGCCGGTCTCCGGATACCAAAGCTCCGGCACCTTGCCATTTACTCGGAACTGGCAATTGACCCAGCCTCCGCGCGGACTGCTGTTCGCGACAAAGTAGACGTCCGAGCCCTCGATCATCCGATGGACAAAGTGAAGATCCATCCCGGTGTTGGGATCGTAATCGAAATCAGGAGCCACCCCGTCGGCCTTCATCACGGCCTCCACCTTGCGGCCCCAGTTCACCCGGCCTGCGCCTGACTTACATTCTCCGGAAGTCGCCGCCGTGTCTCCCCAAAGCTCCTTCGCCAACGCCGTAAACTTCGCTTGGCGGCCCTGGTCTGCCAGGCTCGGGGAACCCTGCGGTTTCGGCCCCAGCACAGACGCGCCGTCACGCGCCAGGCGCGCCACCTGGTTCAGCGAGGCCAATGTCATGCGCCCGTGTTCCGGCATCACCAGATAGCGATATGTTTTTCCCCCTGGCAGTACCAATTTACCATCAGCCACCTTGAGCCGCGCGAGGATTTCGCCGTTCAGCCCGTCGCCATCATAGCCTTCCGGTGGCACAGGCGGATTGTTGCCGCCGCCGTTGGGCGCATCATCGCCCAGATAGTAAAGCACATCGGCCACCGGCGAACCTTGCTGCAAGATCGCCTGACAGCGCCACAGATACGCGTGCCACTGCGTCCCTCCCTTTTCCCACCAAGTGTTGCTCCGGTCCAGGTGGCAGCCCCACGACCCCAGCGTCATGCCCGGGCGCAGGTGCGGATCAGTCCATGGCTGCCCCGTGAATACGACCATAAGCAGCCGATTCACGCCCACGCAGTAGCTCCAATCCGCCAAGGCCTTCATCGTCGCCGGGTGCTGGTCCCACTTCTCCAGACCGGTGAACTCTTCGCTGCCGATGATCTGCCGCTCGTAGAGATGGCCAGCGCTGGAAGCGGCCATGCGCGGCCGACTGCCGATCGGACTGCCGATCCAGATCTCGGTCATCGGCACATCGCTATGCCCCCCGGCCTGGAGGTATTCGAACGGGCCGTCGTAAGCTTCGGTGGAAAAAAACAGCCCGTCCTCACGACAACGCTGAGCCAAGCGTCCAATATGGTGATCGGAATAGCAGTCGCAAATCGTCCGCCGAAAATCCCACAGGAACGACTCGCTCTGTTCCAGCGAGCCGACGACGCGTCCCGTCAACGCCGGCAGCCAGACGGCCATGTCATAGCCGCGCCGATCCTTGAATTCGGACGGGAACTTGCGCGTCCAGTTCTGCCAGCCCACCTCATAGCTGTCCACATGATGGTTGGCCACCGCTTTCTTAGCGATTTCAGGGCCCACGCTTTGCAGAATCGGCTTCATCATCCCGTCGTAGTAGACATCGCAGGCTTCACTGCTGTATTTGTCCACCTCCAGCGCGTGCATGCCGGACGGCAACGGTGCGGACTCCGCGCCGGTGGGTATATGCCCCATGCGGACCACGGTCCAGCGCCCGGCCGGCGCGTCCCACGTCAGACGCCCTGCCGCATTCATTCGTTCGGTCAGTTGAACGACCCGCTCAGGGGCAAGGGTCTCTTCACGTTTCGGCTGAGGTTCTTTTCCGTCAGGGCTTTCCGCCGCGTTGCCAAATCCCACTTTGTTGGTCCAGCGCTGAACGCGGAACCCGCCGTACATATTGAGTTCCTGCAAAAACACATGCGCCGGCTGAGTCTGTTTCGCCCCATACCCGGTAATGAAGGTCAAGCGAAAGCGGCGGGCGGTTACCGGCTCGAAGGTGGCTGAGCCCATGGAAGGTCGGTTATTAAGGCCAGCAGGCGAATAATGAACCTTGCCGACGGGCACAAACGCTTTGCGGGCATCATCCCACGCCTCAACATCGGCCGTGAAAAACCGGCTCTGGAAGGCCGCACGAATGGCCATCGAGCGGGCAGGCACGGGGGTTGCGGTGCGCAGCTCAAACGTGCCGGGCAGTTTTGCCACAGTCTCGGTATCATTGTCAAACAGTTTTGCGCCTTCGGTCAACGGAACGCCTGAGGCGTCCACGACGGTGGTCTGAACGGTTCGCATGCTGAACTCGTCATGAAGCGGCGTAGGGAAGGCAAAGACGGCGATGTCCCGATAATAGTCCAGCCGCGCAGCGGGCTGTGGCAGAGCCGTCTCGATGCGATGTCCTCCTTCCACCACGGTTTCGCTCCAGGCCAGTTCTTGCATGCTCAGTTCGGGCGTGACCCAGGGGCCGCCGCTGTTGGCCCAGCCCGGACAGTTGAAGCCAATACGCAGGCCCAAGTGGTCGGCCTCCTTGAGGATGAACCTCACGGCGTCTAACCATTGCGGACTGCGGGGTTTGACCGGTCCGGCCAATCCCAGTCCGATGTCAGCCACCAGAGCCCCCCCGATCCCCGCCCGCGCCATCGACTCTAAGTCCGCCTTAAGACCTTCATGCGTAAGATTGCCATTCATCAAGTCCCAGTAAACCCAGGGCTTGGAATGTGCGGCAGGCGTGATGAATGATTGCTCCAAGGTATCGTATTTTTTGGTATCGGATTCTGCCATCCCAGTAATACTTCCGACCAACATGATGAGAAACGGCCGCATCAAATGATGCCGTGTTTGGTGATGTGTCATCATTATTATTTTTCCTGCTACTGCTGCTTGCCCGTCAGTTGGATCTGCCCCTGCCAGTAGTGTTGTCCGTCCTTATCTACCTGGATCTCGATTGTTCGTGGCTTGCCGATGTCTTGGCCGGGGTCAAGGTTCAATCCAAGTTTTCCCACCTCTCGATCCATCATCGTCCGCTCAATCCGTGCCTCCCCATCTGAATCTTCTGCCAGGATCTCAATCTCGTTGAGTTGCGCTATGGGGTTCGAGGGAGATTCCATTTCGAGAATCGTCAAGCGAAATTCCTGAGCCAACAGATTGCCAACGGGGATTGTGAAAACCTCCACTCTTCTCCCTGTCTTAATGTCCATCTCGCGGATGGTTTTCCATTCACCCTTCGGATCAAGATACTCCAGCCGGATGCGTTTGCAAAAAAAGGCAGGGTGCGAAGCGTGCAACACCAGCCGGTTAACCCGTTCGGGTCTCTCCAACTTCATCGTGATCACATGGGGCAAAGGAGCAGCTAGTTTAGAATGCCAACGATTTTTCGTACTGTGATTGACGATATGGTCGCACAAGCGCTCAGCACGGTTGTTATTGTCCAGGATGCTGCTGACCGTCGGCACATAAGGCAGACTTTTCAAACTTTTCCAGCCGACAGGCAACTTACAGCACACCGTCAACGCTTGCTGCGTTCCAGAGCAGTTCTCGGCTGTCACCAGACTGACCGGCTCCGCGAACCCCGCCTTGATTTCTCTGTCAACACCCCCCTGGATCACGACGCGTTTGAGCAGGTTCAACCGCACCGCCAAGGGTATCGTCGCCGCATGTCCCTTGCTCGTTGTCCGGATCAACCCGACCACCAACACACTTCTGCAGCCGTTCGCCGACACCGGTGTCGAAAGCATACACTCAACCCGACAACTCGCTCCCGGCGCGAGAGTCCCGAGCATACCCCTAAAATCGAGTCGGCAATCAGACGGTGGTTGCAATTCAAGTTGCGCATCGACAAGCTCCTGCGCGCTACGGTTGGTCAAGGTCAATACAAAGGCAACCTTTCCGCCTGGCTCGCCAAGGATCGAAGAGGGATCTGACGCCCACTCGACAGCCAGCGTCCGCCCCAAGGCCAAGGCCGCGTCCACGGGCGTCACCTCAAACCGGTAAGATCCAGACCCCGCCTTGAAGGTCACATAATCGATTTCCTCCGCAGCTTTTTCGAGACCTGAAACTGGCTTGAACAGGGTTCCATCCCAAACCTTTGTGCCACCTTCGGTGATGACCACCTGTCCCGTACCGTCTTTCGGAACACTGATATCAGCGGTCGTGTTCGGCGGTATTTTCACATGGAGATGAATCTGCCCTTTTTCCCTTTTCCACGACGAGCTGATTTCGCCGAAGGGTGAAATACGGCTTGCTGTCACAGAATTGAGTTTTTGAGGCAGCCCAGGACGAATGATAATATTTTTGTATCCAGGAGCAGCAGGGTCAACGCGGATGCCTGCCAACCCTTCATGCAAATACGCGCCGACGCTGACAAAACAGGAAATGTTATGTGCGCCGCCCTCCCACCAGTTCTCCCATATCGTCGTAGACTTATAATTTACAATGTGATCGAGCCACCCGGGAAAGTTCGTCTGGGTGACGACGCTATAAGCCGCTTCTGTCAAATCCAACCGGGGCAACATCCTCAACAGATGACTGGTTCCGATCGTGCCCGTGTCCAGATGACCGCCGCAACGTGCGTAAATATCGTTCTGCAACAGCTCGCCCAGTCCCTTGTAATAAGGGTCAGAAACAAGCCCGAAACTCATCGGAACAACTTGCGAACTTTGTCTGAAGCCCACCTTTTCTGCAGTTTCATAAGTGCCGTTTTTTGCATTATAAAATGCTTTGCTGAAATCCTCTTTAATGGCCTGTGCCCATTGACCGTATTTCTGGGCATCGGACGCATATCCGAGGATGACCGCCGACCGGGCAATGACATTAATGATATGGTAGAAATAACTCGTCGTGACGATGGCCGGTCCCTCCGGTCCTGCCGGTGAGTATTCACCGTACGGATATGGCACGACCCAGTCTCCAAGTCCTCCGACAATGATGTTGTCCGAGCCATTGGTCTGACGTTTTTTGATCGTCTCAACCCATTTTTTCCAGCTCTCATAATTATCCGCCAGAACTTGCTTATCGCCAAAGTAGAGATAATTATTCCACGCGCAAACCGACCACGCCCCCGCCCACGCCAGAGACCCGGGCCCCACTTTTTTAGCCGCGTGCGGAATGATCACATTGACCGCATCGTGTTTTTCAAACTGATCCTTACAGTCACGCATCCATTTCTCAAAAAACAACGCGCAGTCGAAGTTACCGTATACTGATGGACCGGCTAGAGTGGCAAAATCTCCCCAGCCGCTTCTTTCACGCGTCGAATCAGAGCTGGGCCAGCCTTGAACGAGGCTTCGCACGGTCCACAAAACATTCTGCTGCAATTGATTGAGCAAGGGATCGCTGCAGGAGAAACTTCCGATTTGCTCAAGGTCTGTATTCACCAGACACCCTTCGATACTGTTCAGCGTAGGCGTGCCGGGAAAACCCTTGAGCTGGACGTACTGGAATCCCACATAACTGAAACGGGGCTCAAAGGTCTCTTCTCCTTGACCCTTCAGAATACAGATGAATTGGTGGCGGCGTATTTTTTCACGAGAAACGAATTCATCGCCTCGCGTAGGCGTCTCGGCCATGCTTAACGTGACTTTGGTTCCGGCGAGCCCCTTCGCTTTCAACCGGACCCTGCCAGCGAAATTCTGTCCCAGATCATAAACATAGACTCCTGGAGATGTCTCTTTCATTGAAACAGGCTTGATGGCTTTCGTAATCCTGACCGGCGGCATCATTTGTGCCGTCAGTTTACCTTTGGGTTCGGGCACTGACTTGGCTGCCTGCCACGCGGAGTCGTCAAAACCGGAATGATCCCAGTTTTCCTGTTCAGTCCGGGCATCATAGATCTCACCCGTATGGGGGTCATCCCAGAGGATGGGGCTGTCCGCGGTTTTCCAACTGTGGTCACTCACCACGGTGTCCACGCTTCCGTCGGCGTATCGGATTTCGAGATGGAACAGAAGTTTCGGCTGACCTGTCCACCCCGCCTCATTTTCCGCGGCTGTTCCTCGGGTGATCACGTTGTACCATCCGCGGCCAAGCAGGGTGCCGATGGTATTGTCACCCTTTTTTATTTGCTTGGAGATGTCATACGACAGGTAATAGAGTGTCTTCTCATAATCACTACGGGCGGGGTTGTTCACCCCGATATTCAGGGTCGTTCCGTTAACATGCAACTCGAAACAGCCTAAGCCGCAAACACTCACGATCGCTGAGGCCACTTTCTTTTCTGGACTGATCACAAAATCCTTGCGTAACATCGGAGCGGGACTCTGCTTAGGTCCAAAAGAATACAGATTCCACAGGGTTGTATTGAGATAAAACTGAACAACCTGTGAGCCGAATTGCTTATCCTCGGCTTCACGCCTGTCGCTTTTTTCCTTGAGATAGGCGGCCTCTTCCCAACGGCCAATCCACTGCGCATTTTTCCAGTCCATCCGATTGATCGGTCCCATGATAAAACAGGCTGCGTCACTCCATGTGTTGGCGACTCCTTTGCCATCCCACACCCGCACCGACCAGAAATATGTTCGCCCTGACTGCAAGGCCCGGCCTTCGTATTCGACATTGCCGCTGCGGTCCGACACCACTTTGCCGCTATCCCACGCACACCGTTCGAGGTGCTGTAGAAAATTCTTATCTTCGCCCACCAGAATTTGGTAAGCCAACTGCATCTGACTGCGGGAGGTCGCGGACAGTGTCCAGGAGAAACGCGGGCGCAGGTTATCAACCCCCACCGGGTTCTGCAAGTACTCACACCGCAACTGCTGAGGGTTGATGAACCCATCGGCTTTTACGGCAACAGACATAAAACCGACTAGCAATACTGCTAGACTCGCTGATTTAGAATGATTCATTTATTCTTTCTGAGAAGCTTCGCCGCTGTTATCACAAAAACCTGATCATCGTCCCCTTAGGCGGCGCGCCCTCGGTCGTATAGTAATAACCGCCGCCGCTTAACGCGGGCGACAGATCCCTTGCCCCACCATTATTATTTGCCCCGTAAACCCGATTAGGTTGCAATAGTTCGCCATTGACCGACAACATCCTGATCGTATTGGTGCCCGTGAACGCCAGATTGTTCGTCGCCCCCGTAGCGATAGTGACACACACGTTTGTCGACAGCATTTGATTCAATGCCAGCGTGCCCGCTGTAATCGTCACATCCCCGCTGAAGGTATTCGTTGCTGATAACGTCAGCGTGCCCGTGCCCTTCTTGGTCAGCTTACCGATCTGGCCGGGGGCATCCTTCAAAACAGATGAAATGGTGACTTCATAGCCCCCGTCGTCAATGATCGCGCCATTCGTCGTGACCGTTACATTAACAAAGTTTGCGTATGTGTTCCCAAGGGTCATGAGGTTTGTATTGTTTGCTCCCGCGCCGTTCAATAGCGTTCCCCCGTCAAACTGAAAATTCTGGACACGGCTCGTAGAGGGATATCTCCCCACGATTCCACCCGCACCCACTGCCAGCGTTCCCCCGCAAAGGAATACCTGTCCGGTATTACTGCCAGCGTAACTGTATCCAACTTTATACGCATTAACCACACCATCACGGATAATGAGATTACCCAAGGCACTATCATTAATCGCCAGCCAAATACCGTCCGTGCTATTTGTGGCATTAACCGTTCCACCGTCAACCGTCATCGTGCCATAGCCGCCCTGCCCCACCCGCAACGAATTCGCCACATTCAACGTTCCGCCACTGGCCACGGTGATGGTTCCGGTATCGCCGCTATAATAGGCCGTCCACAGACTGCCCGCAATATTGGCGGTGCCATTATTGCTGACGATCAGGCTCCCTGTACCATAAACCGCATCATATAAGCTGCCAGACACTGTCAACGTTCCGGCGTTCACAACCGCAGTGCCATTGCCATTACGGGATGTTGTATTAGGGTAAGACCCCAGACGCAATTCCCCTCCAACGGCAACTGTACCGCCTGAAGCAATATGAAGGGCACCTGTACCACCCGATGCATAGCCTACATGAAGAGTAGGCGTAGTTGTAGAGGGACCTTTCACCGTCAATGTCCCAGCATTAAGCGTATAGACACCCGTTCCGGTGTTGCCAATGTAAGAAGGACTCGCTGCGTTTGTAAGCGTCAAGGCGCCGCCATCTTGGATCACATATCCACTGCCGACGGAAGAGCCAACGGTTACATGCGAGTTGGTGACAATTGCCGTGGTGATGCGGGCGGCACCGCCATTATTGATCAAAACGTACACCCCAGCCGGAGCCCCGCTCGGATTCCAATTGCCCGCCGTCTCCCACGCATTGGTCGCGCCAGTCGTGCCTGTCCAGGTCGCCCCCTGTGCGGTCCCTGTCGCCAACGACAGCAATACGAGTGCTTTCATACAGAACATGCTCTCATTCTTACTCATTATTCTCATAATCATTCTCCTCTTGTCTGATTTAATTGACACCATCATAACGCATACATCTCGTGGGTGGCATCCCCTTTTCGGGGGAGGGAGTTGTTTGAAATGTGTTGTTAATGTGTTAGTTGAAGAATTGAACGTTCAACACCGAATGCACGGGCAAGCGAACCGCCCGCAGAGCGGGAATAAACGAGAGAGTAACTTGGACAGGGAATAATGGAATGGCGGAATACTGGAATATTGGAAGAAGGCACTCTTGGGAGGGACGAGCGTTTGCTCGTCCAAGGCACGCAGACGCGTGCCCCTCCCATAGTAGCAATTTCTCTTTCCCCATCATTCCAACATTCCCACCTGTCCGCCGGAGCCTTGGCAAAGGCGGATATTCCAACATTCCAGTGAAGTTAGAGGCAATTTAAAATGCCGATATCGTCTTCGAGAAAGAATAGGGCGCGTCTGTGTCTGAGGTTCCCCGCGTGACGTTGGGCTTGTCCGTCATGTCGAAGTCAAGTGTGGAACCCTTCTTCAGCGTTTCAACTATCAAAAAATTTCCAGTGTACTTTTTGTTGTTTAGCTTCATGCCCGCGATGTAGCGGTTGACCGCGCTGTTCTCAGGCGCTTTGATGACAAGCTTCTGGCCGTTCTCAAAGGTCACGGTCGCCTTCTTGAAGAGTGGCGCGCCCAACACGACTTCACCACTGCCGGGACACACAGGATAAAAGCCAAGCGCGGACCACACATACCACGCGGAGGTCTGCCCGTTGTCTTCGTCGCCACAGTAGCCGTCCGGCGCAGGCGTGTAGAGCCGGTCCATCACTTCGCGCACCCAGCGTTGCGTCTTCCAGGGTTCGCCTGCATACGCATAGAGGTAAATCACATGCTGGATCGGCTGGTTGCCATGCGCGTACTGCCCGAAGTTCATAATCTGCATCTCGCGGATCTCGTGGATCACCTGCTTATAGTAACTCTCATCGAAGACGGGGGGCAATGTGAAGATCTCATCCAGCTTCGCAACAAATGGTTTGCGTCCGCCCATGAGATCGATCAGCCCCTGCACATCGTGAAAGACCGACCACGAGTAGTGAAGACTGTTACCCTCTGTGAAATCACCGCCCCATTTGAAGGGATTGAACTCCTTGTCGAACGTGCCGTCCGCGTTACGACCAACCATCCACCCCTTTTCTTTTGAAAAAAGGTTTTGATAGTTCATGGCGCGCTTCGCAAAGCGATCAATCTCTGCCTGCGGATGCTTCAAATCAACGGCTAATTTCCAGATGCACCAGTCGTTATACGCGTATTCCAGTGTACGCGCTGCGCTCTCGTTGATGCCGATGTCGCGCGGTACATAGCCGCGTTCCAGATAGGCCTCAACGCCTAGCCTTCCTGTAGATTTGATTGTCGGATGCGCATGCTCCGCGCCATGTACGACCGCTCCATAAAGCGTGGCGATATCATAGCCGCCGCGCGCGTTGCTCAGCCAGGCATCCGCTACGATTGAGGCCGAGTTGTTGCCGACCATGCAATCGCGATGACCCGGACTCGCCCACTCCGGCAGCCAGCCACTCTCGCGATAGCAGTTCTCCAGACCTGCGGTCATCTTGGCGTTCATCGACGGATAGAACACATTCAACAGCGGGAAGAGCGAACGGAAGGTATCCCAGAAGCCGCTGTCCGTAAAATAGTATCCCGGCTTGACCTCGCCCGTATGGGGACTGTAATGAACCGGCTTGCCTGCGGCATCAATCTCGTAAAACATGCGCGGAAAGAGCAGTGAGCGGTAGAGGCAGGTGTAGAAGACGCGATACTGATCCAATGTGCCACCCTCGACCACGATACGGCCCAATTCCGTGTTCCAAGCCTGCTTGCCATTTTCGCAAAGCGCATCAAAGGAATCGGAACCAAGCTCTTTCAAATTGAGTTCCGCCTGTTCAAGACTGATGAATGACGAGGCGACACGGACGTGTATGCGGTCACCGCGAGCAGCGGCCTTGAACTGCACCCGCGCGCCGACATGATTGTCCTGCAACTCCAGTGTGCCTTCTTTCAGCTCCTTGTCTTTCCAGGAAGTCGCCGTAACAAAGGGTTGATCAAAGACCAGCACAAAATAGTTTTTAAAATTCGCGGGCACGCCGCCGCTGTTACGCGTAGACCATCCCACGATTTTACGCTGTTCGGGAATGATCTTGATGTACGAGCCTTTGTCAAACGCATCCACAACTATATAGGCTTGATCTGTCTTAGGATACGTCACATGGAACAACGCCGCACGTTCGGTGGGCGTCACTTCGACGGTCGTATCATAGTCCGCCAGATAGACACTGTACCGATACGGCGTGGCCTTCTCAGCCTTGTGCGAAAACCAACTGGCGCGCGCCTCTTCGGTGAAGCCCGCCTTACCTGTAACCGGCATGATGGAGAACTGACCGTAGTCATTGATCCACGGGCTCGGCTGATGCGTCTGCTTGATTCCCACGATCTGATAGGCATCATAACTATAGGTCCAGCCATTTCCCATCTTGCCCGTTTGCGGCGTCCAGAAATTCATGCCCCACGGCCGAGCGATCACGGGATAGACATTACCGGACGAGAGTTTGAATTCACTGTCTGTGCCCATCAGTGGCAGCACATAAGAAACCGGATCGCTCATCGTTTCCGCACCGCACAGCCACGCGAAACTCAGCATTCCGACTAATTCCCATCCTAAATAACCATGACGTTGCATCTGAAATCCTCCCTATTCTTTTGGGTGCTTGGTAAAATAGACCACGGCTTCGGCACGACTGCGGATGTGGAGTTTCTCATAAATATTTTTTACATACGTACGCACGGTTTCGAAGCCAATATCTAGCTTTGCTGCGATTTCTTTGTAGATGAAGCCAGAGGCGATCAGTTCAAGAATCTCCATCTCGCGCGGACTGAGCTGTTTCTTGTCATCCGTAGGTTCTGGTTCGAAACGATGAAAGTATTGCACCACTTTGCGGGCGATATGGCTGGTCATGGGTGAGCCACCCTGAAAGACTTCATCCATGCGTTCGATCAAATTACCCACCGAATCCCACTTGACCAGATAGCCGCTTACGCCTGCCTTCAGGGCGTTGAAAACTCGGTCACTATCCTCGAATGACGTCAACATCAGTACATGCAACTTAGGGTGGTCGCGCTTGAGTTGCGCCGTGCAGGTAATACCGTCCATGCCCGGCAACTCGATGTCCATCAACACTAGGTCAGGTTCCAGTTTCGGAATAATTTTGAGCGCGAGTTCGGCCTTGCCGATCTGATCGACACACTCATATCCCGCAGAACGATCAATCTCACGCCGCAGTTCTTCTCGCAACCGTTTGTCGTCCTCGACAATTACCACACGTTTCTTCATTTCACTTCCTCCGGGAGCGTAACATAGAAGGTCACTTTCGTCCCCAGCTCGAGGGTACTTTCCCAAACGACACCCCCTTTGATTTCTTTCATGCGCGCCCGCATATTGGCCAGTCCCTCGCCAGGCACCACTGCACCCATAATAAACCCTTTTCCATTATCCATGACTTCGATGGTCATCGTGTTCCCGTCCAGCACGAGCCGTACACTGATCTCGCTGGCCAGCGCATGTTTGAGCGCGTTCGTCACGGCCTCCCGGAAGGCCAGCATCAAGTTGTAACGCAGGTGACTGGCAACGGTGAGGGCTGGTAAAAACGTCGGGATGTCCAACCGGAACCGCATGCCGCATCCAGAACAAAGCTTTTGCGTAGTTTGCGCGATATAGCCCGCTAACGCCTCTGCGGTATCGTTCTCGGTTTTGACCGCCCAGATGATTTCGTGCAACTGTTGTCCAGCCTCGAGCGAACCCTCCAAGATGCGCGTCAATGCGTTCTTCTGGTCTACCGCAGAAAAACTCTCCGCTTGCGCGGCTGTGGCGATCAACCGGATCTGCGTCAAGCGCGACCCGATATCGTCATGAATATCCCGAGCGATACGGGTACGCTCCTCTTCAAGTCGGCGCATCCACTCCAGCTTGGATAGCCGGAACTGTACGCGACGCCGATAGTTCCACGCGATAAATCCGAAGAGTAGCCCCGCGCCGAGCAACGAGCACAGCGCCACAAACCATTGTGTCCTGTAAAACAGTGCGGGTAACAGGAAGGGAAGCAGCACCTCTTCATAAACGGTCTGCGCGTCAGGGGAGACCCGTTGCATAAACAATTGATACTTGCCTGGCGGCAGTCCGTTATAGGTTAACGGATTCAATTCGGACGAGCCGATGGAGTAGCTCCAGTTCCACACGATCTTCAGGAGATCGCCCGGACGAATACGTTCATCCAATTTCATCCGGTAATTATATTCGGTATAGGATATGTTGCTGGTATCGCGCAACACGAGCAGATGCCTCCCGGGCTCTGTCGGATGCGACACCAACTCGGAGAGATCGGCGCGCATGTAGCTGCGCCAGGGCGGAGCAACCTTGCCCTGGGGATCAGGCTCAAATGTGGCTACGGCCCAAGGCGTCTCATCCTCCACGCCATCTCTGACCCGGAAGATTCGGATATCATCCACGGCGAGGATGCCGACGGTATCTACATTCCCACCGGAGACGACTGACACGTCAATCCCTTTAACATCGGACGGCACCTGGATCATCCGCGTTTGCGAAGAGAGTGGCGCGTTTGACACGCAACCAGTCCACCCAGAGGAAGATCCTGCCGCGTGCCAGTTTCCAATACTGAAAAAATCGGTCTCCTTGTTTCCGAAGAAGCGGAAACTCACGCGCATGCTACCCCCTGCTTCGCGCCATTCCGTATCCAGACCTTCCAAACGGTAACGGAAACGATAGCCCTGCCCACTCCCAGCATTGGGGACCTTGAAGTTGAACTGAACTTGACGAGTCCCAGCCGGGAGAGACCACGCATCAAACTGCGTCACGTGACGTTGACCCGACTCGGCTTCGATATGTTCGTTGATTACGGGTAACACCATTGCTTTCCTGTCCAAGACAACACTATCAAGGCTCATCACTTGATCCACCTGTGCCGTCCCCCCTGCAAACGACACCCAACTAAACAAGATCAGATAAACGTAAAATGTTTTTTCCATGAGTAAAATTAAGTATACATGGCATCCCATCGTTTATCCATCCCCTTTTTGGGGGAGGCGTGATTCACCAATAATGTATGGTAGGGACGGTTCGCCGAACCGTCTGTGTCTTCCGATATTCCAATATTCAAGTAAAGTTATAGCCAAGCCCAAAACGGAGTATGATTTAGGCTTTGCAGGCGCACGAAAAAAAGGTATCATTTTGGTTTAATTTGAAAAACGTAGTTGATGAAGGATGAAGGAGCTTTATGTGGGATTATACTGATAAAGTCATGGATCACTTTCGGAATCCCCGAAATGTCGGGAAAATTGAAAAGCCAGACGGTGTCGGCACAGTTGGTTCACTGGCCTGCGGAGATTCCCTGACCCTGATGTTTAAAATGGGGCCGGATCAACGGATTCAAGAGGTGAAATTCCAGACCTTCGGGTGCGCCAGCGCCATTGCCTCTTCCTCTGCCCTGACCGAGCTCGTGCTGGGCAAAACCATCGAGGAGGCCGAAAAGATCACCAATAAGGATATCGCCGACGCCCTGGGCGGACTTCCGGACCAGAAGATGCACTGTTCGGTCATGGGGCGCGAGGCCCTCGATGTCGCCATCCATAATTATAAAACTGGCGAAACCATGGTCAAGAACCTTGAGGACCACATCATCTGCACCTGCTTTGGCGTCTCTGAGAATGAAATCCGGCGCGTCATCACGGAAAACAGCCTCACCTCTATTGACGATGTCACCAACTATTGCAAGGCCGGCGGCGGATGTGGTATGTGTCGCCCTGAGATCCAGAAGCTCATTGATCTTGTGCAGAATATGCGCACAACAACCCCTTCACAGCCTGCGCCTCCCGTGCACAAAAAAATGTCTAACATTCAACGGATGAAACTTATCGAAGAGATTGTAGACCGCGAAATCCGTCCGCAACTACAACGGGACGGCGGCGATATCGAACTGCTTGATATTGAGGGCGACAACGTAGTGATCGCCTTCCGTGGCATGTGCGCAGGTTGTACATCTGCACCCTTTACACGGCAAGATTTCATCCAAGCAAGGTTGCGCGAGTTTGTCTCACCCACTCTCGTGGTCGTCGAAGGAACACATTAAGAAGGCTTTTGAACAAAACAGATGTTGGACACCCCTATAGCTAAACGATTTTTTGTCAATGCGCTCACCTTTGGACGCGTGCCACTGGTCTTTCTCTTCATGATTACGGCGATCATCCAGGCGTATCATCCCATGGCGACGTGGATGATCCTTATGGCGGCCATATTCCTTTCAGCAGCAAGCTTAACAGACTTATTCGACGGGATGCTCGCGCGGAAATGGAACGTCGCGACCAAGTTTGGCGCCTTGGCTGATCCGCTGATGGACAAGGTGTTTTACCTTGTCGTCTTCCCAACTCTGCTGTGGATGCTCGGACGCATGCCGAGCGAGACCATCCATGCCTTGGTCATGCTGGTCTTTACAGTTCTCTACATCTTGCGCGACCAATGGGTCAGCTTCCTCCGTTCCATCGGAACCATGTATAATGCGGACTGTCGCGCAAACTGGCTGGGTAAGTTCAGGACAGCCGCTAGTTTCCCCGCCTCCGTGATCATTTACGTTTATGCGGCCTATCAGCCTTGGTTCCTGCCTCAGGGACTCATTTTCGTCATTGAGGCCCTCCTCATTCTGCTTAATTTCTGGTCGATCATTGTCTACACGCGTCAATACCTTCCCTACATGCGTGAGGCGATCAAATGAGGAGCAGAGACTGTCGGCAGTTGGCAGGAGCAGTCGGCAGTTGAAAATTTTCAGTGTCGAGTTTCACAAGCAAGGAGTCCCCGTGAGTCAAACAATTGATGTCGCCTACGTCGCCGAACTGGCACGGCTGGCCCTGACGCCTGAAGAGGCGAAATCCTTTCAAAAACAGTTGGAAAATATCGTCCACTACGTCGAAAAAATCGCTCAACTGGATGTAACCGGCATTGAGCCGACTCTCCATGGACAGGGACAGGTCAATGTCCTGCGTGAAGATGTTGTTGTGCCCACGTCCATTCGCGAAACCGTGCTTTCAAACGCGCCTGCACGTCACGGGTATGAAGTCAAACTTCCCAAGATCGTGGAGGACGCATAGAGGTTATGAATATTGAGACCTTGACTATTTCTAGGGCGGCCGAAGGATTGCGGAAGCGCGATTTTTCGGCTGTTGAACTGACCACAAGCGTATTGGCGGCCATTGCTGAAAAAGATGGGCCCATCAACGCTTACCTGACCGTAGATGCTGAAGGCGCATTGAAGCAAGCCGCTGCAGCAGACGCGGCACGGAGTGCCGGACAGGACGGCGATTTGCTCGGCATACCCGTGGCCATCAAAGATATCATCAATGTTGAGGGGCAACCCTGCACCTGCGCCTCCAAGATGCTCGAAGGCTATGTCTCGCCGTATGATGCGACCGTCTCCGCACGCCTCCGCTCCGCAGGCGCAGTCTTGACCGGACGCACGAACATGGATGAGTTTGCCATGGGGTCCTCGACGGAAAGCTCCGCATTTGTCACCACGCGCAATCCGCATGACCTCTCACGCGTTCCTGGAGGCTCCAGCGGCGGTTCAGCAGCGGCCGTCGCCGCAGGAACCGCGCTTGCTGCGCTCGGCACAGATACAGGCGGTTCCATCCGCCAGCCAGCCTCCTTCTGCGGCTGCGTTGGTTTTAAACCCTCCTACGGGCGCGTCTCGCGTTATGGCGTCACTGCGTATGCATCATCGCTCGACCAGGTTGGTCCCATGACCAAAACCGTCGAGGACGCCGCCATACTCTTGCAGGCGCTTGCGGGCGTGGACTGTCACGATGGAACCACCGCGAATGTTGCTGTTCCTGATTATCGTTCTGCCTTGAAAGGCGGACTCAAGGGTTTACGTATCGGTATGCCCAAGGAGTACTTCATCGAGGGGACAGACCCTGAAGTCATGGCCTCCATTCGTAAGGCCATTGATGATTGCGCGAAGGCTGGCGCGGAAATTGTCGACGTCAGCCTGCCGCACACCGAATACGCGATTGCCGTTTATTACATCATCGCAACAGCAGAAGCATCTGCCAACCTCGCTCGCTTCGACGGTGTCCGGTACGGACATCGCACAGCGAATCCGGAATCCGTCTTTGACCTCTATGCCAAGAGCCGTGCCGAAGGATTTGGCACCGAAGTGAAGCGCCGCATCATTCTCGGCACTTACGTGCTCAGCAGCGGCTACTACGAGGCCTACTATGGCCGGGCGCAAAAGGTACGGACGCTCATCCGGCGCGACTTTGAAAACGTCTTTAAGCAATGTGATGTGCTCATGACACCGGTTGCACCAACCGCCGCCTATAAGCTGGGTGAGTCCACCAACGATCCGCTCAAAATGTATCTGGGCGATATTTTTACAGTCCCAGCCAATCTTGCGGGTCTTTGCGGTATGTCCGTCCCCTGCGGCATGACGAGCGACCGCCTGCCCATCGGCCTACAAATCTTAGGTCCCTCCTTAGGTGAAAGCGCCCTTTTGAGAGTAGGAGCCGCTTATGAGATGCTGAGGCAACAGAGTCATAAGGAAAGTGAAAAGTGAGAAATGGAAAATGAAAAGTGGATACGCTTATGACTGATTACTTTTTTTTCATGTATTTCGGATGCTAAAAAACTGAACCCTGAACCCCGAACCCTGAACCCTCCCATGAAATACTTAACCACCATAGGACTAGAAACGCACGTGCAGTTGAAAACTGCGACCAAGATGTTCTGCGGATGCAGCTTGAAATTCGGCGAGGAGCCGAACACGAATGTCTGCCCAGTCTGCTTAGGCTATCCCGGCGCTTTGCCCGTCACCAACAAAGAGGCTATCCAGCTGACCGTGATGTCTGGACTGATGCTGGGATGCACCATCAACAAGCACAGCACCTTTGACCGGAAGAACTATTTCTATCCGGATATGGCCAAGGACTTCCAGATTTCGCAAAACACCCACCCACTCTGTCTGGGCGGACACGTGACCATCCAAACCCCGACCGGACCCAAAGACATTCGTATCAACCATATCCATCTGGAAGAAGATGCGGCGAAGATTAATCACTATGCGCAATTCAGCGGCGTGGACTACAATCGCGGCGGTACGCCCCTCATGGAGATTGTCTCCGAGCCAGACCTCTCCTCTCCCGATGAGGCGCTGGCCTACTTGCAGGCGCTGAAACAGATTCTGGTCTACACAGGTGTAAGCGATTGCAACCTGGAAGAGGGCAACATGCGCTCGGACGTCAACGTCAGCATCCGGCCCGAGGGTCAGACAACGTTGGGCACGAAGGTGGAAATCAAGAACATGAACACCTTCAAGGGAATCTACGCTGCTGCAAACTATGAGATCGCACGGCAGACGTATGCCGTAACGCACGGCAACAAGTTGGTGCAAGAGACGCGCCGGTGGGATCCTGACGCCAACGAAACGCAATCTATGCGTTCCAAGGAAAACGCTCACGACTATCGGTATCTCCCAGAACCCGATCTCGTGCCCATCGCCCTCAGTGAAGCCCAAATCGAAGCATGGCGCTTGGCACTGCCTGAACTGCCCTCTCTCCGCCGTGTGCGGATGATGGAAGCATACGGCATACCAGAATACGACGCGGGCGTGCTTGCGGACGCACGGGAGAATGCGGACTTTTTTGAGGCTACTGCGAAGCTGTGTGGCAAGAGCCTTTACAAAATCGCCTCAAACTGGTTCATGGTCGAAGTCATGCGCCTGCTCTCGGAAAGCGGCAAGTCCATTGGCGAAGGGGCCCTGACCCCAGAGTCCCTAGCGGAATTGATTCTGCTTGCGGATCAGCGGGTCATCAATGGTCCGACCGCGAAGGAACTACTCCCAGAGCTCTTCGAAAAGGGTGGCATGCCTAAGACACTTGTCGATTCGCGCGGTCTTGGACAAGTCAGCGACACCACCGCCTTAGAAGCATTTGTGCAGCAAGCCATCGCCTCAAATCCAAAATCGGCCGAGGATTATAAAGCAGGCAAAAAGGCAGCGGCCGGTTATTTTGTGGGACAAGTCATGAAGCTCAGCAAAGGCAAGGCAGATCCTAAACTGGTGGGTGAACTTGTTGCCCAAGCACTGGCATAACAATAAACTTGTCTGATTTGGATTAAAAGGGTAATTTAAAGGTTTTTAGAGAAGACGGGAGAACCACTGTGACTTCAAATGATGATTATGTCTTAAAACTCTTGCAAGAGCAGGGATACGTATCGCCCGAGCAAGTGACTGCAGTCATGAATTCGCTCAAGCAGGAGGGGGAGACCACGCTAGACATTCTCCTTCAAACGAGTGCGGTCACGGAAGATATGGTCCTTGGCATGATTGCAACACAATTTGGCATGCAATATGTCCATGTCAATGCAGATGCCATCGACCCAGCGGTGAAGGATATCATCCCCAGCGATTTAGCCCGAAAGTATGGGGTTGTCCCTGTTTTCGCAACAGAAACATCCGTGACTGTCGCACTCAGCGACCCGATGGCGTATGACGCCGTTGACAGCCTTCACTATGTACTCAAACGCGACGTGGATGCTGTTATTGCTCCCCGCCTTGAGGTCAAGGCTGCCGTTGACAAGCTCTATCCTGCAGAATTTGAAAGCATCTTTGACCGGGATGATCCGAGCATCGATATTTCGGAAAAAGAAAAATCCGAAGTGACGTCAGACTCAAAAGATTCTGATGCGCCCATTATCCGTCTCGTCAGCCTCATCATTACCGAAGCGGTTAAAATGCGCGCCTCGGATATTCACCTCGAGCCCATGGAACGCACCTTCCGCGTGCGTTACCGGGTTGACGGTGCCCTTCGCCAGATGGACAGCCCCAACAAACGCCTTCAGGCCGCGATCCTTAGTCGTCTGAAAATCATGTCGAACATGAAGATTTCTGAAAAACGTATCCCGCAAGACGGACGTATTCAGATTAAAGTCCAAGGTCGCGATCTCGATTTACGCGTCTCATCTGTGCCGACAAACCACGGCGAAAGCATTGTCATGCGTATTCTCGACAAAACAAACCTCGCGCTCGGCTTGCCGCAACTTGGTTTTTTGTCAGACGACCAGAACAAATTTGAAAGGCTGATTACCCTGCCTGATGGCGTGTTGCTGGTGACGGGCCCGACGGGTTCGGGAAAAACCACAACGCTCTATGCCTGCTTGGGCCAAATCAACTTGCCAGATCGTAAAATCATTACGGTTGAAGACCCCGTCGAATACCAGATGTCTGGTATCAACCAAGTCGGCGTGAACCGAGACGTAGGACTGGACTTTTCCACCGCACTTCGTTCCATCTTGCGTCAGGCGCCGAACATTGTGATGATCGGCGAAATTCGTGACCATGAAACAGCGGATATCGCCATGGAAGCCGCCCTCACAGGTCACTTAGTATTCAGCACCCTTCACACCAATGACGCTCCTAGCGCTGTCACACGTCTGCTGGATATTGGCGTGAAGCCCTTTCTGGTCGCCTCAGCGCTCCGCGCCGCCATGGCCCAACGACTCGTACGCGCGATCTGCGTCAACTGCAAGACCGAATACACCCCTACCGAGCGCGAAATTAAAATGCTGGGTGCCCTCGGCAAAAATGTGGCAAGCACAAAAATGTACAAGGGGACGGGATGTCCAACGTGCAGTAATAACGGGTACAAGGGGCGTAAAGGTATCTTTGAGATCTTCATGGTGGATGACACCATCCAGCGTCTCATTTTTGATCATGCACCAGCCACATCACTCCGTGCTCGCGCACGCGAAATGGGCATGCGCACATTACGAGAAGACGGCATATTGAAAATCGCGTCTGGCATGACATCGCTTGAAGAAGTGCTACGCGCAACCATGGGAGATGCAGACTAATGAGCCTAGAAATGACCATGCAAGATTTGTTACAGGCAACCGTTGACGAGGGGTCTTCCGACCTTCACATCCGCGTTGGCATACCGCCCATGTTGCGCGTCCACGGATCACTCACGCCATTGGATGCGCCGCCACTGACACGGGAAGATACGTATGAACTTGTCAAGTCCGTCACACCCGAAGAAAAGATGGAAGAAATTGAAAGGGTTGGGGGTACCGACTATGCGCTCCCCTTTGGGAATGTCGCACGTTTCCGCGTCAGCGCCTTCAAGGAACGCGGCAATTACTCGCTTGTCTTACGTCAGATTCCAAGCAAGCTGCTCAGCCTGGAGCAAATCGGTTTGCCTGAACAGGTAAAGGAACTTCTTTTCAAACCGCGCGGACTTATTCTCGTGACGGGCCCGACCGGCTCTGGAAAAACCACGACGCTCGCCAGCATGTTGAACATCATCAACAATGAACGCGATGTGCACATCATCACCGTTGAAGATCCGATCGAATATTATCATGCGCATAAGAAGTCCATTGTCACGCAACGTGAAGTCGGCACGGATGTGTCCTCCTTCGCTGAAGCGATCCGCCGTGCCTTGCGCCAAGATCCGGATGTGATCCTCGTCGGTGAAATGCGCGACCTTGAAACCATGCAGGCGGCCATCACTGCTGCAGAAACCGGCCATTTAGTCTTTGCAACACTTCATACCACCGGCGCGACAGCAACCGTCGACCGTATTGTTGACGCCTTCCCGACAGACCAGCAGGAGCAGGTTCGCACACAGCTCTCCGTCGGCCTCGTCGCTGTGATCTCGCAACTGCTCCTGTCACGTGTAGACAAGCCCGGCCGCGTCGCTGCGTTTGAAATTATGATTTCAACGCCGTCCATCCGTTCCCGTATTCGTGATAACAAGACCTTCCAGATTACGTCGGACATTCAGACGGGAGCCAAGTTTGGCATGATTTCGCTGGACTCTCACTTACTCGATCTTTATATGGCTGGACTGATTTCGTATGATGACCTCGTTACCAAGTCGCAGGACCCTGACACGCTGGTTCAGAAACTTAAAACTGAACTCCAAACAAAAGGAAGAGGTTAACACGTATGTCTGAAGAAGTGATTACCCCCCCTGCTATCACGTATGAACCTCTTCTTGATTTGATGACGAGTAACGGCATCATCGATGAAGAACAAGTCGATGAATTGCGTGAAGAACATACGCGTACCGGCAAATCGATTCGCGCCTTACTCGTCACAACAGGATACGTGACTGAAGACGACTTGCTCAATATGATGGCCTCCTACCAAGGGTGCGAAGTGATCGACCTGAGCATGGCGACACTGGATTCCGATATCATCGAAAGCGTTCCGGGCAACATCGCCCGTATGTACATGATCGTCCCCGTATCCTCTACGCCTGGCACAATCACCTTGGCCACGAGCGACCTCGTTGACCCACATGTCATGGACGAACTGATGTTCGTTCTGACCAAGGACATCCAGTTTGTTTTCGCCCCTGAAAAAGATCTGCGGGAACGTGTCTCTGAATATTATGGAGATGAAAGCGCGACTGTTGCGGATATGATCAACAGTCTGGACTCCGACATGGCGAACAACGTCTCGCTGGGCGGAGACGACAACATGGACGAGAAGAGCATCGAGTCAGCCGCCTCTGCCGCCCCTGTGATTCGCTTTGTGAACCTGGTCTTGTATCAAGCGGTCTCTGACCGCGCGTCGGACATCCACTTTGAACCGTTTGAGAAGGATTTCAAGATCCGTTACCGCGTCGACGGCGCGCTTTATGAAATGGCGCCTCCGCCCCGTCGCTTGGCCCTCCCGATTATTTCCCGCGTCAAGGTGATGTCGGGTCTGAACATCGCTGAACGCCGCATCCCGCAGGATGGACGTATCTCATTAACCGTGGCGGGCCGGCAAATCGATTTGCGTGTCTCGTGTTTACCAACAACCTTTGGCGAAAGCGTAGTGCTTCGCGTGTTAGATCGTAGCGTGGTTTCGCTGGATCTCGAAAACATCGGGTTACCGGAAGACATCTATGAAGACGTCACCATGGATCTCGAAAAACCGAATGGTATTATCATCGTCACGGGGCCGACGGGTTCAGGCAAAACGACCACCCTCTATTCCTGTCTGAGTCGCATCAATACCATTGACTCCAAGTTGCTCACCGCTGAAGAGCCTGTCGAATATGACATTGACGGCATTGTTCAAGTGCAAATCAACCCGAGTACAGGCAACACCTTTCCAAAAGTGCTTCGAGCCTTCTTACGTCAAGACCCGGACATCATGATGATCGGTGAAATTCGAGACCTTGAAACTGCACAAATCGCTGTTCAGGCTTCTCTCACGGGTCACTTGGTCTTCAGTACCCTTCACACGAATGACGCCTCAGGCGCGGTGACACGTCTTATTGATATGAACGTGGAACCCTATCTAATTGCGTCGACCCTTGAAGCGGTGCTTGGACAACGTCTCGTGCGAACCATCTGCCCCAACTGCAAGGAAGCCTTCACGCCCGACAACGACACCATCGCCCGTCTGTCGCTCAAGCGCGAAAATGTCGGAGACCGCCAGTTCTATTACGGCAAAGGCTGTTCAAAATGCAGCGGAACGGGTTATAAAGGACGTAAAGGCGTCTTTGAATATCTGCGTATTTCGGATCCGATCCGTGATCTCATCAACGAACGTCGACCGACCCTTTTCATCCGTGAACGTGCACGTGAACTGGGCATGCGGACCATGCGTGAAGACGCGATCCGTAATGTTCTTGACGGTTATACCACCGTCGACGAAATTTTGCGCTACACGTAAAAAGAAGGCAAACACCTCAAAACCTGGGCATTAAGGCTCATAAATCGTCTTTTTCGGGGTAGTTGACGCACAGGACGATATCTGATAAACTCTTACGTTTTAATTTTTTAACAAACCAAAAGGATACATGGTTATTATGGCAAAGAAAGCACCAGCTGCTGCTAAGAAAGCACCAGCTAAGAACGCGAAATATGTTTATTCCTTCGGCGCAACGCAGTCCGAAGGTAAAGGTTCCATGAAACAATTACTCGGCGGTAAGGGCGCAAACCTCGCTGATATGGCAAGCATCGGTCTGCCGGTGCCTCCAGGATTCACCATTACGACTGAAGCCTGCGCTAAGTATTATGAGATTGGCGAAAAGAACCTTCAGGCCCTGATCGCAAAGGAAATGGATGTTGCGCTAGCCAAACTCGAAAAGGCAACCGGAAAGACTTTCGGTTCTGGCAAGAATCCCTTGCTCGTATCGGTCCGTTCAGGCGCGGCAGTCTCCATGCCTGGCATGATGGATACGGTGTTGAACCTCGGACTAAATCCCGAAACCGTCAATGCCATGATCGAACGGACGCAGAATCCGCGTTTCGTGTGGGACTCCTACCGCCGCTTCATGCAGATGTTCGGCAGCGTGGTGATGGGTGTTGATCATCATGACTTCGAGCATGAACTCGCCGCCGTGAAAAAAGAAGCGGGTATCAAAATCGACAACGAACTCACAACCGAGCACCTACAAGAAGTCGTCAAGCGTTACGAGACGGTTGTTAAGAATGCGACAGGCAAGCAATTCCCGACCTGCGCCATGGAGCAGCTCCGTGCCGGCATCAATGCTGTGTTTGGCTCCTGGAACAATCCGCGCGCCAACAAGTATCGCGAAATGTATGACATTCGCGGCTTGCTCGGTACCGCCGTGAACGTCCAGGCGATGGTCTTCGGCAACTCGGGTTCCAACTCCGCCACAGGCGTTGCGTTCACACGCGACCCCTCCACCGGCGACAACAAGTATTTCTATGGCGAATACCTCATCAACGCTCAGGGCGAAGATGTCGTGGCGGGTATCCGCACGCCGCAGCAGATCACCATCGCGGGTTCCCGCGAATGGGCGAAGAGCCAGGGCATCTGCGAGCAGTCCCGCAAGACTGGCTATCCTGCACTCCAGGAATCCATGCCCAAGGTCTTCAAACAACTCGACACCATCCGTGTCACGTTGGAGAAGCACTATAAGGATATGCAGGATCTTGAATTCACCATCGAAGATGGTAAGCTCTACATGCTTCAAACCCGTAATGGTAAGCGTACGGCTGCAGCAGCAGTCCGCATCGCCACCGACCTCGTCAAAGAGAAGCTGATCGACGAGAAGTCAGCCGTCCTGCGCGTTGACCCGATGTCATTGGATCAACTTCTGCATCCGATCTTCGACAAGAACGCCGAAGCCAAGGCTCAGAAACTGACCGTCGGACTGCCGGCATCGCCTGGCGCAGCTACAGGACAGATCGTCTTCTCCGCGCATGCAGCGGAAGCTTGGGCGAAGCAGGGCAAGATTGTCATTTTGGTTCGTATCGAAACGAGCCCTGAAGATCTCGCAGGCATGGACGCGGCCAAGGGTATCCTGACCGCGCGCGGTGGCATGACGTCCCACGCAGCCGTGGTTGCTCGCGGTATGGGCAAGTGCTGCGTCTCGGGTGCTGGCGATGCACAAATCGACTATGCCAAGAAGACATTGACCATCGGCAAGGTGACGCTGAAGGAAGGTGAATGGCTCTCGCTCAACGGTTCGACCGGCGCGGTGTATAAAGGCGAAGTCGCAACCATCGAAGCGAAGCTCACGGGTCCTTTCGCACAGATCATGAAGTTGGCTGACAAGTATCGCACGCTTCAGGTCCGCACGAATGCAGACACCCCGCACGATGCAGCAGTCGCTGTGAACTTTGGCGCTGAAGGCATCGGCCTCTGCCGTACCGAGCACATGTTCTTCGAAGAAGGCCGCATCATCGCCTTCCGCCGCTTGATCCTCGTTGCGGAGACCGTGAAGAAGTTGCGCGCTGAACTCTCGAACGCTGCCGAAAAAGACAGAGCCGAGATCGAAGCGAACCTCAAGGAGCCTCTCTCTCAGTACCTGCAGGCGCTCGCAGCTCTCCTGCCTCTCCAGCGTAAGGATTTCGAGGGCATCTTCAAGGCGCTCAAGGGCCGTCCTTGCACGATCCGCTTCCTCGATCCACCCCTGCATGAATTCCTGCCTCAGAACGACAATCCTCAGGGTCAGAAGGAAATGGCTGCACTCCTGAATGTCAAGGTCGACCAGATCAAGCGTATTGTGGACGAACTCCATGAGTTCAACCCGATGCTCGGACACCGTGGCTGCCGCCTCGGTATCACCTATCCGGAAGTGACCGAGATGCAAGCCCGCGCCGTTGCGGAAGCAGCCGCCAGGGTCAAGGGCTCCAAGGCTGAGATCATGATTCCGCTCGTGGGCAATGTCAAGGAACTGACCCTCCAGAAGGAGATCGTCCTGCGGACCATCGCACTGGTCGAGAAGGAAAAGAAGATCAAGCTGTCGATCTCCATCGGCACCATGATTGAAGTTCCTCGCGCCGCCATGACTGCGGATGAGATCGCTGCTGAAGCGGACTTCTTCTCATTCGGCACGAATGACCTCACCCAGATGGGATGCGGCTTCTCACGTGACGATGCAGGCAAGTTCCTCGGCGAGTATGTCTCCAAGGGCATCTACGACTATGACCCCTTCCAAGTGCTGGACCAGGCTGGCGTTGGCCGTCTGATGCAGTATGCGGTCGAGCATGGCCGTGCGGTCAAGCCCGGCATGAAGATGGGCATCTGCGGCGAACACGGTGGCGAACCCAAGACCATCGGCTTCTGCCACAAGATCGGACTCACCTACGTCTCCTGTTCACCGTACCGCGTGCCAATCGCACGCCTCGCGGCTGCACAGGCCGCGTTGAGAGCCAATAAGTAAGGGAATACCCCATACATGGAGGGTGCGGTTTCACCCGCACCGTCGGTCGGGATGTAACCCGACCCTCCAATATGAAACCGAACAACACCGCTTGAGCGATTAAAATCCTTCAAGCGGTGTTTTTTAATTTTTCCTAACACATTTCTAACACCAAACTTTTGGACAAGCGGGGCCCTTTCTGCTTTAATAGAACACGAATCAACCTAATGAGGGTTGTCAAGGAGGATGGTCATGTTAGTCAGCAAAAGTTTATCTTATCTGTTGGGCCTCATCATGGTGGGGACGCTACTCGTGAGCGGGTGCGGAAAATCACGTGAAAACATTACTGTCGCAGGTTCAACAGCGTTTCAACCCTTTGCCGAAAAGCTGGCAGATCAATATATGAACACGCATCCCGAAGTCTCGATCACCATTCAAGGCGGTGGCTCGGCATTGGGCATCCAGTCTGCGTTGTCAGGTGCAGCGCAGATCGGCATGGCGGATCTCGTCAAGTTGCCAGCAGAAGCCGCAGCACTTAAAAATTTAATCGTGGCACGCGACGGAATCGCGGTCGTGGTACACCCCTCCAACGCCATCAAGGGATTGACTACTGATCAGGTCCGAGGCATCTTTAGTGGCACGATCAAAAACTGGAAAGAGCTCGGTGGAAACGACCATACGATCTCGGTTATCTCACGGGAAGCAGGATCAGGAACCCGGTCCTCATTCGAAAAAATAGTCGGCAACATGACGTTGACCAAAGATGCGCTCATTCAGGATTCCAACGGCACCATCCGCGAGACCGTCGCCAATGATTCCTTTGCCGTCGGCTATCTCTCCCATGGGTTGATCAACGAAAAAATCAAAGCCGTCTCCGTTGACGGAGCCTCCTGTGGGGAGCAAGACATTGTGGCAGGACGCTATCCCTTGGTCCGTCCGGTCTTCCTCATATACAAGCCTACGATCTCTCCTGCAGGTCAGGCCTTCCTGAACTATCTGCTCTCCGAAGAGGCCCAAGTGTTGATTCATAAGAACGGCCTGATCCGGGCCAAGTAAAAAAATGATGCGTCTAAAGATCAATGGGGAGCACGTAGCTAAGGGGCTATTGACCGTTGTGGCTTTTTCGGCTTTAGCCAGCCTGTTGTTGATTGCGATCTTCATCTTCAAAGAGGGATTGCCGTTCATGTTCAAGATCGGCCTCAGGGATTTTCTATTCTCTTCCGATTGGAATCCTCAGGACGGAAAATTCGGCATTTTTTCGATGATCGTCTCGTCGCTCTATGTCACCTTAGGCGCGATGTTGATCGGTGCGCCACTGGGCATTGCAGGGGCAATCTTTCTGAATGAATTTGTACCCCGTCCCTTCATGCGTATTATCAAGCCCACCATCGAACTGCTGGCTGGAATCCCCTCGGTCGTCTTTGGATTTCTCGGCGTCATGGTCCTCGCGCCCTTTATTCGCGAGTATATGGGCGGACCTGGACTTTCGATTCTGGCCGCTTCAATCATTCTGGGCATCATGGTTCTGCCGACGGTCATCAGCATCTCAACAGATGCGATTGCAGCAGTTCCTAATTCTTATCGTGAAGGGGCACTTGCACTCGGGGCGACCCGTTGGCAGAGCGTCCACATGGTCATTCTAAAAGCGGCCCGCTCCGGGATAATCGCCAGCGTTATTTTGGCTATGGGACGATCCTTGGGCGAGACCATGGCCGTGATCATGGTGGCAGGCAACACGGTGCGAATTCCCCATTCGCTGACCGATCCCGTACGTACGCTCACTGCGAATATCGCGCTGGAGATGTCCAATGCGACAGGTCTTGCACGAGAGGCACTCTTCGCGACAGGCATCGTGCTTTTCGTTCTAATCATGATCCTGAACGCGATCGCGATTTCAGCCATGAAGAGTAAAGGGGGAAAACGATGAGAATTTCTCCTAAAATTACGCAAGCTTTGGCTGTTCTGGTCTTGGGTTCCGCCACGTTGTTAACCGTCATCATCCTACTCTTTGTCGTCGCCTTCGTATTAGTCAAGGGCTTACCAGGTGTGACCTGGGACTTTCTCTCCTCCGCCCCCAAGGAGATGGGCAAGGAGGGCGGGATTCTGCCCACACTGGTCGGCACGATCTTACTGCCTCTGCTGGCCATCGGCATAGCGATGCCACTTGGCGTCGGCACCGCTATCTATTTGACTGAGTATACCCGCGAGACGCGCATGACGCGGGCGTTGCGGTTCGGCACGGACTGTCTGGCTGGCATCCCATCGATTATCTTCGGCTTATTCGGATTTATTTTTTTCGTGGTCATGCTCAAGATGGGGTGGTGCCTCTTGTCCGGCGCACTCACCCTGTCCATCATGGTGCTCCCGACGATCATCCGGACATCCGAAGAGGCGATTCGAGCCGTGCCGAATGCCTATCGTGAAGTCAGTTTCTCACTCGGTGCGACGCGCTGGGAGACGGTGATGAAGGTGATCCTTCCCAATGCCTTGCCAGGGATCATGACGGGCATGATTTTGGGCGTGGGCCGCTCGATCGGCGAAACCGCCGCGGTGATCTTCACGGCGGGCTCCTCCTTACGAATGCCGCTGACGGTCTTCGATTCTGTGCGAACCATGTCGGTTCACTTCTACATTCTCGCCCGTGAAGGGATCTCCAATGAGAAGGCCTACGCGACTGCCGCTGTCCTGATCATCTCGGTGTTGCTAATCAATTTCGTGGCCTACACCATGATGAACCGCTTTATTTCGAAGAGGTCTAAATGAGCGAAGCTCCTATCATCAAAATTGCACTTGAAAGTTTCAAATTCTTTCAAGATCGCAAACCGCTCTTGAACGGTATCACCTTAGATGTTTGCGCAAACCGCATTCTGGGTGTAATCGGCCCAGCGGGTTCGGGCAAGACGACCTTCCTAAGGTCCTTGAACCGGCTCAATGATCTGCTCTTGGACACCCATAGCGAGGGGCAGGCTCTTCTGGACGGGCAAGATATCTACCATCCAACATACGATGTGGTGATGCTCCGCAAACGGGTCGGCATGCTGTTCGCGCTGCCCGTAGCTCTCCCCATGAGCATCTATGAAAACGTAGTCTATGGCCCTCGGCTTTCAGGAATCCGAAAACGGAGCCGACTCGATCAGATCGTGGAGCAAAGCCTGAAAGCCGCCTTCCTGTGGGACGAGGTCAAAGACCGTCTACAGATGTCGGGCTTGCGCCTCTCCGGTGGCCAGCAGCAGCGTCTCTGCCTAGCACGCGTCCTAGCCATGGAGGAACTGGAAGTCATTTTGCTGGACGAACCCTGTTCAGGCCTCGACCCCATTTCAACAGCGAAGATCGAGGAAGCATTGACTGTGTTGAAGCAAAAGTATACCATCATTTTGGTGACCAACAATACGAAGCAGGCTGCGCGCGTGGCAGATGATACAGCCTTCTTTCTCTTGGGCGATCTGATTGAATATGGAAAGACAGAAAAAATCTTTACCGTTCCAGATGATAAACGGACCAATGATTATGTGACAGGCAGATTCGGATGAGTACAGTCATTAGTATTGAAAAATTAGATTTGTTCTATGGCGCATTTCAAGCACTGAAACAAGTGTCCATGAATGTCAGGGGGCGCCATATCACAGCGTTAATCGGACCGTCAGGGTGCGGAAAGTCAACCTTGCTACGGGCGATCAACCGAATGAACGATTTGGTCCCAGGCGTGAAGATCACTGGATCAATTCTCTTCGACGGCAAGGATATCTATGCCTCTGGCGTGGATGTCTGTACGTTGCGCAAACGTATCGGCATGGTCTTCCAGCGACCCAATCCCTTTCCGCTTTCCGTCTTTGACAATGTCGCCTTCGGCCTGCGCGTGGAAGGCAGATCCAGCTGGCAGGAAATCGAGAACATTGTCGAGCAGAGCCTCAAACGCGCGTGGCTGTGGGAGCCGCTCAAGGATAAACTGAACGACTCGGCACTCTCGCTCCCGTTGGATCAGCAACAGCGTCTGTGCATAGCTCGGTTGCTGGCTGTCGAGCCAGAAGTAATTCTCATGGATGAGCCCTGTTCAGCTTTGGATCCGATCTCCACCAGCAAGATCGAGGAGCTGATGCTGGAGTTGAAAAAAGATTACACCATCGTGATCGTCACGCACAACATGCAACAGGCTGCCCGCATTTCAGATTATTCAGGCTACATGTTGCTAGGCGATATGATTGAATTCGGCGAGACCGCCGGCATTTTCACGAATCCCAAGGATAAGCGGACACAGGATTACATCAGCGGACGGTATGGATAAGTTAAGATAAGGCGGTGAATTATGGAACGGCATTTTGATGAACAATTGCAGGCATTGAGAAATCATCTGATGAAGATGAGCGCCATGGCGGAAGTGATGATCGCGGATGCGGTCCGTTCTGTGGTTGATCGCGACAAGGATGCCATTCCTCCGGTCTATGAGCGCGAGGAACTGGTCAACGAGATGCAGATGGAGATCGATGAGAGCTGCATGAAGCTGATTGCTCTGAACCAGCCGGCTGCAGGCGACCTGCGTTTTATTCTGGGCATCATCAAGACCAATGGAGAGCTGGAGCGATTGGCTGATGAAGCCGTCAATATTGTCAAGAAAGCGGAACATCTGCTGACGGTTGATCAACTGAAGCCGTTTGAGCTCATTCCAGAGACATCGCATATCGCCCGGAGCATGGTACGGGATAGTCTGCGCAGTTTTGTCAACCGAAACTCCTCCCTGGCCCGAGAGGTCTTGGTACGGGATGATCAGCTCGATACATTGAAGACAAAAATCATCGATTTGTTGAAAGCCTGCATGACCGAGGATTCCCAAACCGTTTCTCGTGCGCTTGATCTGATGTACATCGCCCGGTGTCTCGAACGGATCGGGGATCACGCCACAAACATCGCAGAAAACGCCATCTTTGTTGTCGATGGCGTTGATGTACGCCATCATGCCGATGAAAAACGTTTGAAAAAGCAGCCATAAACGGCGGCTTTATTTATATATTCTCTTGATTCCACTTGAAACCCATAAACCCCTTGGGTATACTGCCTATTACACATTATTCAGGAGGCGCTCATGGAGTTATTTAATCAAACATTTACAATCATGATTGTGGGCATGTCGTTGGTCTTTTTCTTTATTTTTATCGTCATACAGTGCATGAATTTGATTGCTTTCATGGTCCGTCGCTACGAGACAAATCACCCTGCTCTTCCTGAAGCTGAAAACGAAACACCTGCGCATAGTCACGTAGCCGCAGCAATTGCCGTAGTTACCGAACTGATCACGGAAAAGAACTAAAAGGAGACCTGTCCATGTCCCGCATTCGAATCACCGATCTCACCCTCCGCGATGCGCATCAATCCCTCTTTGCAACGCGCCTGCTAACCGAAGATATGCTGCCGGTCGCAAAACAATTTGACCGGGCCGGTTTTTGGTCGCTCGAAACCTGGGGTGGCGCAACCTTTGACTCCTGCATCCGTTTCCTGAACGAAGATCCCTGGGTGCGCATCCGTTCACTCAAGGCCGCCATGCCCAACACGCCGATGCAGATGCTGTTGCGCGGACAGAACCTCCTGGGCTATCGCCACTACGGCGACGATGTTGTCGAGGCCTTTGTCGAATGCGCAGCCATAAACGGCGTGGATGTATTCCGTGTCTTCGATGCGCTGAATGATGTTCGGAACATGCAGACCTCATTAAAAGCGGTCAAAAAGGCTGGTAAACATGCACAAGCAACGCTTAGTTACGCAACAAGCCCAGTCCATACCGTAGACTCTTATGTGACATTGGCACGCGAACTTCAGAAGATGGGTGCTGACTCGCTCTGTATCAAGGACATGGCCGGCCTGCTCAAGCCTTATGATGCTTATACGCTGGTCAAGGCACTGAAGAAGGCCGTGGACCTTCCGATCCAAATCCACTCCCATGCAACCACAGGGATGTCCGTGGCGACCTTGGTCAAGGCGATTGAAGCCGGCGCAGATGGAATCGATACCGCGATCGCCTCCATGGCCATGGGCACCAGCCACTCGCCAACCGAAACACTTGTTGAAATTTTAGCCGGAACAGAATATGACACAGGATTGGATCTGAAACCCCTCGTCGAGATCTCTGCCTATTTTCGTGAGATACGAAAAAAATACAGAGCTTTTGAATCTTCCTTCGTAGGCGCTGATCCGCGTATCCTGATCGCGCAAGTCCCCGGCGGCATGCTCTCCAACCTCGAAAGCCAGCTCAAGGAGCAGAACGCGCTGGATAAGCTCGATGCGGTGCTAGAAGAGATTTCGATTGTACAGAAGGATTTTGGTTATCCCCCCTTGGTCACGCCGACCAGCCAGATCACCGGCACACAGGCTGTTCTGAATGTGCTGTTCGGACGTTACACCCAGCTCAGCAACGAATCAAAAAATCTGCTCGCCGGCAATTACGGAAAGACCCCCGCCCAACCGAACCCCGAACTGGTTGCACGCGCTTTGAAAGAACTCAACCTGAAAGAACAGGTCACCTGTCGTCCGGCGGATCTGATCCCGAATGAGTTTCACAAGCTTGAAGAAGATCTTCGCCAGAAGATGGGCACATCCACTGTGTCTCCTGAAGATGTGCTGACCTACGCCATGTTCCCTCAGGTGGCACTAGGATTCTTCAAGACACGGGCCAACGGGCCAGTCAAGATCGAAGCACCCAAGGCAGAGGCTGCTGTAAACACAGGCGTGTCAAAAGAACACAACCATTTCCTCGTCATGGTCGACGGTGTTGAACACCAGGTCAGCCGTATCCCCGATAAGGATGGCAACGTACATCTGCACGTGAACGGAAAGCCTTTCAAGGTCAGCGTCGAAAAGGTTCACGCCCCTGCAGCGGCTGCGCCCCTTCCTGCGGGCACAGCGACCGCCAAGGTGCTGGCCCCTATGCCTGGAAAAATACTCTCCCTCTCTGTCGCCGACGAAACACGGGTTGCGAAAGATCAACCCATCTGCACCATGGAGGCGCTGAAGATGGAAATGGCTATTAAGACCCATCAAGCTGGCACCATCCGTTTCGCTGTCAAAGCTGGCGATACTGTAAAGGCCGGTGACACCCTGGCAGAAATCGCATAAGGAGATCATCATGTTTCGCACCCTCACCTCTACTGTCGCCTCTCTCTATCACCGCCGCGGTATGCGTCCAATCATGTTGACCCTGCTGGTCTTCACGGTCTTGTCTTTCATCTTCCCGGCAACGCGCCTTTCTGCGGTGCAGGCGGTTCAGCAGAGTGGTCCCGTCCTGGCAACTCAGGCGGTCGTTGTTTCACCTGCGCCGGCTACGGGCGACACAATCTCAACGATGGGCTGTCTGAAGAGTATTGTTCGCTCAACAGGGATCTGGGACATGACGGTCGGCGGCCACTGGAAGCAGGTCATCATGGTTCTCGTGGGCTTCCTCTTGCTCTATCTGGGCGTGGTCAAAGATTTTGAACCGTTGCTCCTTGTTCCGATCGGGTTCAGTACCCTCTTCGTCAATGTGCCCCTCGGCGGCATGGGCGATGCGCATGGGTTTCTATCGCTCATCTATAAATATGGCATCGAGAATGAAGTGCTTCCGCTCATTGTCTTCATGGGCATCGGCGCGTTGTGTGACTTCGGCCCCCTCCTGGCTGCACCGCGCACGGCCATCCTGGGAGCTGCTGCGCAGTTCGGTGTCTTCGGTACCCTGCTCGGTGTGGCCGCACTGAATGCCATACCTGGCTTTGACTTCTCTCTCAAGCAGGCCTGTTCCATCGCCATTATCGGCGGCGCGGACGGTCCGACCTCCATCATTGTTGCATCGAAATATGCGCCCGAGATGATGGGCTCAATCGCGGTCGCGGCGTATTCCTATATGGCCTTGGTGCCCGTCATCCAGCCACCCATCATGAAGCTACTCACCACAAAAAAAGAGCGGCTCATCCGTATGCGCCAAGTCCGTGAAGTAAGCCAGCTCGAGAAGACCCTCTTCCCGTTATTGCTGGTCGCTCTCTGCATCCTCCTGTTGCCGACGGCCCTGCCGTTGATGGGTTGCTTTGCCTTTGGCAACTTTATCAAGGAGTCAGGTGCTATCGAACGCATTTCCAAAACCCTGCAGAACGAGTTGATGAATCTGGCCACAATCTTCCTCGGATTGGGCGTGGGCATGCAGATGGAAGCTGATAAGTTTGTCTCCCCAGCCACACTCGGCATTATCATCCTGGGATTGCTCGCTTTCTCTCTCGGCACGGCAGGCGGGGTGCTCTTTGCCAAGCTGATGAACCTGATCTGGAGAAAGGATCCGGTCAATCCGCTGATCGGCTCAGCAGGCGTCAGCGCCTTCCCCATGGCAGCCCGCGTTTCCAACCGTTTAGGTCTTGAGGCTGATCCGCACAACTTCCTGTTAATGCATGCGCTGGGCGCAAACCTCTCAGGCCAAATCGGCTCCGTTGTCGCCGCAGGCGTGATCCTGTCGATATTCAACTAGAACTCCTTGCGAATGGGTTCAGGAAGGGAGGGACGAGCGTCTGCTCGTCCAGTCACGCAGACGCGTGACCCTCCCAACCCCAGAAACAAGAGCCCTGCCACCAAGGCGCAATAACCCAAATAAGGCAATAAGGCAATAAGGAACAAGCGTATCCGCTTCGTGTAATTCTTCTATGTTAAGCGCATTTGTATTGGCGACAGTGGCCGTGGTGTTAGCGGAAATGGGCGACAAGACCCAATTGCTGGCCATGGCTTTTGCCACACGTTTCCGTTGGCAGACGGTGCTCTGGGCTGTGCTGATCGCAACGCTTTTAAACCATCTGCTCGCTGTTGCCCTTGGTAATGTGATCACACAGTTCATTCCTTTGGATTGGATCAAGCTTGTGGCTGCGGCCTCCTTCATCGTCTTCGCTTTATGGACCATCCGTGGCGACACGCTCGACGGTGAAGATCAGCGGCAAGGACGCAGCCCCTTCTGGACCGTGGCCATCGCTTTCTTTCTTGCCGAGATGGGTGACAAGACCCAACTCATGACGATTGCGCTCGCGGCTGACGAAGCAGTCAAGATCGGTGGCGCCGGATGGCTTGCCAAGTGTCAGCAGATCATTCCCGTCTGGATGGGAACCACCACCGGCATGTTGATCGCGGATGCCTTTGGAATTGTCGTGGGCATCGTACTGCACAAGCACATCCCAGAGAAGGTCGTGAAATGGGTTGCCGCGCTCTGCTTTGCTGGCTTCGGTCTGGTTGGACTGCATGATGCGCTCGACCATCTGCTCAAGCCAGGCACGACAACTCACCACCCTTATCTCATCGCTTCGGTTGTGCTCTTGCCTCTCGTCATGTGGGGCATCTCCAAAATCAAAACCCCCTAAAAGAAGTCTTCACAGTTTGCAGTAAAATTTGCGACAACCCGTGAAGAACAAAAAAAGGCGCACCCGCAAGGGCGCGCCTTTTTCAATGTGATCACGTCTTTATACGATCGGGAGCGTGGCCGCTCCACGATAAGCACGCGTCAGCCAGGCTGGATCGCCCGTACCGTTGGTAAAGGCGAACGCCTTCGGATCCCAGCACATACGCTGCTTATTATAATAGGCCTGGCTCATCAAGTGGCAAGCGATCGCGGTGTGACCGCCAACCAGCTCGCTGGTGATGGGCTTTGCGTTGCGATCCCTGACACAGTCTAGGAAATTGCGAACATGATTCTTGCTGACTTCCAGCTTAATCTTCGCATCCTTCAGGAATGTCTTGGTCGCCTTGGCACAGGCACCTTCGCAAGAAAGTGTCTTGTCCTGCTCCTTGTCAAGGAAACGGACGAAATCCTTACCCTCCATCATGAGGTGGAATTTGCCGCGCGCAGCAAACACTTCGCCGGTTTCACCAACGAATTTCAGACCATTGCCCTTGGCAATGTGCGTAAGCGTCACACCGTTGGCATACTTCATCGACACACCATCCGTATTGTTCGGATTCGTCGAAGGAAGAATCTCAACAGGACCGCTATCGTCCATGCCCATACCCCAATGAGCAATGTCAATGTGATGCGCACCCCAGTCACCAATCATGCCAGTTCCAAATTCACGATAGAGACGCCAGTGCGGAAATCCCTTGTGAACGCCGCGAGGCGAGAGCTGTGAATTGTACCCCACGAGTGGCGCAGGACCGCACCACTTGTCCCAGTCGAGTCCAGGTTCCGCGGCTTCTTCCTTTTGATTAAACGGAATAGCGGGAGCGCCAATATTAATTTCAATGGTCTTGATCTTGCCGAGCACATTATTCCTAACCAGTTCGCAGGCGACGCGGAATTCTGGATTAGAGGAACGCTGCATCGACCCCGTTTGCAACACGCGGTTATATTTCTTCACCGCATTCATGACGGCGATCGCTTCTTTGATGTTATGGGTCAGCGGCTTCTCGCAATAGACATCTTTGCCAGCCTTCAAAGCTTCGATCGTGACAATGGCATGCCAGTGATCGGGTGTCGCAACGATGACCACATCAATGGACTTGTCCGCGAGTAATTCACGATAATCATTATAGGCCTTAACTTCAGGCCCGCCATTCTTATACGCTTCCTTCAAGGAGTCAAATGCGGCTGTACGGCGCGTGGTGTCCACATCGCATACCGCAACAATCTCAACCCCATCATTAGACCGGAATCCGTTCATCACGCCACGCATTTGCGTGCCCATGCCCACGCAGCCGACACGAATCTTCGCATTCGCCTTGGTCCCTTGAGCCCAGACGCCTGACGGCAATATAAGCGGCGCACCCGCGCACGCAAGCCCCTTCAACATTGTTCTACGATTAAAATACATCTTCAACTCCTCCCTTGTTGTTATTATTTTTATCATACCCTATTTCAGTCCGGCTGACAACTCTACGTTTTTAAAGTGCACCGTTCTTGGGTGTATTATTCCGGTCTTCCCGGTGTCCGCTCATTTCCAGGCAACTTTCCGAATCTCGCGCGGAGCGACCCCCTGAAGTTGCCGAACACTGCGCGAAAAATGGAATGGATTCTTAAACCCGCATTGATAGGCAATCTCGGAAATCGTAAGCCCCGTTTCGGAGAGTAACCGGATACCCTTCTCGGTGCGTAGTTGCCACAGATACCGCGACGGCGTATTACCCGTGACTGTCTTAAACTTGTAGATAAAAGCCGTTTCAGAATATCCGGAGAGCCGCTTAGCCTCCTTGAGGCACGCCTCCTCCGATAAGTGATCTTCCAAATGGCGAAGCACACGATGAATCACTGGATCGGTCTGATTTCTGGCATGCGTGGCACCATGCAAAAACTCAGCAAATAGCGCCATGGCCAACTGATCAACAACCTGTTGCGACGCTTTCGGCTCTGTCATGCGAAGTAAGAATGTGGCTGACACAAGCCGCTGAAAGCACTCAGAGGGAGGCAATCCATTATCTGAAGAGGCGAGTAACGCGCTTTTCATCTCCCGGGACAATGCGCGGGGCGAAACACTACACCAGAAATGGCGCGTTTTCTGGGTCTCTGAAAAGACAAACTGTTCGCGATGGCCAGGCGTAAAGAGATAGACCTTGTCAATCTGCAAGGGGAAGGTCCGCTGGTCAACAGATACCGTGCAAGTACCGGAATAAATCATCACCAATTGAAAATCACGCTGGATGCGAGGTCCGCAGTAGCCCCCGGGACTATAGCCGACCTCTCCAATAGTCGAGTTGACAGAATGGATATGCCTCTGGCTCCACTCTGCCTTTTCTCCATCGTAAGCTATATCGCTCTTTTTCATTGATTCATTTCAACAAATCTCCACCCACTTCACAAGACATTACTCATCCGTTCTATGCGCAAGGCGCATCAGAGATTGAGTGCATGCGCAAATAGGCTGGGCGAATAGGCGTCCTCGCCTGTTCGCTGGTCCGGCTGTAGCCAGACCAGCTATATATCCTATGCTACGTTGTACAGGCGAGGACGCCTATACGCCCAAGATTACAAAAAATCGCAGATGCGTCCTTGTTGCACATTTGAAATCCTAGATATGTTTTTGAAATTTAAGGCATTCCATTTTTGTCCCCGTTCTGCGAGAATAATGAGGACATAAGGAGATTTTTATGAATCACCGAGAACGTTTACAAATGACATTGAACCATCAACAGCCCGACCGCGTGGCGGTTGATTTCGGAAGTACCGCCGTGACTGGCATCCATGTCGCAGCCATCCATCGCCTCAGACAGGCACTTCTCCCAGACCCCGCCTACCGCGTTAAGGTAATAGAGCCCTATCAGATGCTGGGAGAAATCGACGCGGAACTGGCCGAGACGCTCGGTGTCGATGTTGAAGGCTTGTTGACACGCAAGACGCTTTTCGGGTTCGAAAACAAAAGCTGGAAACCCTTTACCTTGTTTGACGGAACACCTGTTCTCGTTCCATCAGACTTCAATATTACGACGGAACCCAATGGAGACCTGCTTATTTATCCGGAAGGGGACCTCTCTGCCCCACCGAGCGGACGCATGCCAAAAGGCTTTCACTTCTTTGACTCCCTCATCCGGCAGCCTCCTGTGGATGACGATCATCTGAATCCTGCGGACAATACCGAGGAGTTCGGCTTGCTCAGCGCTGACGATATCGCCTATTACACGCGACGTGCTGCCGAATTGAGGGCCTCAGGAAAGGGCGTCGTGATGACCATGCCCGGCACGGCCTTCGGCGATATCGCACTCGTTCCCGCCCCCTGGATGAAATATCCCAAGGGCATACGCGACATCGAGGAATGGTATATTTCAACAGCTATCCGCAAGGAGTATGTCCATGCGATCTTTGAAAAGCAGTGTGAGATCGGATTGAAAAATCTACAAACACTCATTGACCTTTTGGGGAATACTGTACAGGCTGTCTTTCTGACAGGCACGGACTTTGGAACCCAACGCGGACTCTTCATCAGTCCTGACGCCTATCGCGAAATGTTCAAGCCTTACCATATAGCCATCAATAAATTCATTCATTCGAACTCGCCGTGGAAAACCTTCATCCACTCCTGTGGCGCGGTTAGCGAACTGATCCCTGATTTCATTGAGGCTGGCTTCGACATCCTAAACCCCGTACAATGTTCAGCAGAGGGTATGGATGCTAAGATGCTGAAGTGCGAATTTGGCAAGGAGCTCACCTTCTGGGGCGCGGCAGCCAATACGCAGCAGACGCTTGCGTTCGGCACCCCGGAGGAGGTCTACCGCGAATGCTGCGAGCGTATTGAGATCTTCGGCGAAGGCGGCGGCTTTGTCTTTGATGCCATCCATAATGTCCAAGCCACCACGCCGGTAGAGAACATGTTGGCCATGTTCAAGGCGATCAACCAGCAGTAGGCAGCCGGCAGTAGGCAGTTGGCAGTGGCAGTAGCAGTGGCAGTAGGCAGTTTGCATTGCACGTTCCAAGTCCCACGTCCCAAGTCCCAAACCGACAAAGCTTCCTCCTTCGCGAATACGCTAAGGCTGACAAGCACGACAAAGTTTTAGAAATCCCGAACCCCGTCACAAAAGGAATAGAAACATGAATCGAGTACCCGTCACATTATTGACCATTATCGCATTAGCAACTTCCCTGCATGCCACGGAGTTTCATGTGGCGCTCACAGGCAAGAATTCCAATGCTGGGACACAGAGCGCACCTTTCCTGACGATCCAGCGGGCTGCCGACCTTGCGCAACCCGGTGACACCATCACGGTTCACGCAGGCACCTATCGCGAGCGGGTGAATCCGCCGCGCGGAGGTGATTCAGATGCCAAACGCATTGCCTACCAGGCCGCGCCCGGCGAGCGGGTGGAGATCAAGGGGTCTGAAGTCGTAAAGGCATGGGAGAAGGTCCAGGACAACGTCTGGAAGACGACCCTCCCGAACACCTTCTTCGGTACGTTCAATCCCTACAGCGACCTGATCAAGGGGGACTGGTTCAATGCAAAGAAGCGAGACCATCATACAGGCGCGGTCTATCTAAACGGGGAGTGGCTGACCGAGGCCGCCACACAAGAGGATGTCATGAAGCCCACAGGGCAGACCCCTCTGTGGTTTGGCAAAGTCGACCAGGCGAACACGACCATTCTGGCCCAGTTCAAAGGGGTTGATCCCAACCGCGAGCTTGTGGAGATCAATGTCCGGCGCACCGTCTTCTACCCGGATAAGCCAGGTAGAAATTATATTACCGTGCGTGGATTCGTGATGCGCAATGCCGCCACGCCGTGGGCACCGCCCACAGCCGAGCAGATTGGCCTGATCGGCACACACTGGAGCAAGGGGTGGGTCATCGAAAATAATACGATCAGCCATTCGGTCTGCTCAGGTATTGCCTTGGGCAAGCATGGCGACGCCTTTGACAACACCTCGGCCAATTCGGCAGAGGGGTACGTCAAGACAATCGAACGTGCGCACGCCCATGCGATCCCGTGGACTAAAGATAACATCGGCGGCCATATCGTGCGAAGTAATCATGTCTCGCACTGCGAACAGGCTGGAATCGTCGGAAGTCTTGGATGCTCCTTCAGTACGATCACCGACAATGTCATTCATGACATCCACGTCCGTCAACTCTTCACGGGCGCGGAAATGGCGGCGATCAAGTTTCATGCCGCAATCGACACAGAGATTAGCCGGAACCGGATATCCCACTCTAGCCGTGGCCTCTGGCTGGACTGGATGGCGCAAGGGACGCGTGTATCCCGGAACCTATTTTACGCGAACACCGGCGAGGATCTGTTTATGGAGGTCAATCATGGACCTTTCCTTATTGACAACAATCTGTTTTTGTCAAAAGTGAACCTCTGGGACTGGTCGGAGGGCGGCGCCTACGCTCACAACTTGTTTGCGGGACAAATCTGGAGCAGGCCAGAACTGAAGCGTGAAACGCCTTATCATCCAGCGCACAGCACGACCGTAGCAGGCCTGGTCAACATCAAGGGTGGAGACAACCGATACTACAACAACTTGTTCGTGGGTAGCGGCGAAACGTCTGCACCCAAGAAGGAGAAGGCAGACAAGGGTTACGGACTGTGGGTATATGATGGCCGCGAGTTCCCTCTGTTTACAGGTGGGAATATCTTCTTCAGCACCTCCAAGCCGTATAGCAAGGAACAGGGTGCCGAGTGCATCACCGAGGGGGACAGCCTTGTCATGGTTACCGAGGACGGACAGCATGTGTTTGTGCAGTCAAAAGCGCTGAGTAAAGCCCATAATCCCTCAGCCAAGCTCGTGACCACCGAGTTGCTGGGTACTGCGAAAATTCCCCAACTGCCCTATCTTAATCCTGACGGGACGCCTATTGTGATCGATACGGACTATTTCGGAATGAAGCGCGCTGAGAAGGCGCTGTTGAGCGGACCGTTTGCGAAGCCGGTGGAAGCAACCGCAAAGACCAAGGTATGGTAGCCAGCCGCCCGGGGCGGCGCAGTAGCAGTGGGCAGTAGCAGTTGGCAGTTGGGCATTGCAAGTCCCAAGGCCCGAACCAACAAAGCTCGCGACAAAGTTTTTCAATAAGGCAATCACGCAATAAGGCAATTCCATTGCCGTTATAACGAAAGAGGTTCACAATGAGTGTATCACTGAAACAAGACGAATCCCTGGAACGTACATCCCCTTTCATCCTGCCGTGCCTTGTGGCGACATTAGGCGGATTGCTCTTCGGATACGACACCGCAGTCATCTCGGGCGGCATCGGATTTTTGAAGCAATTCTTTTCGCTGAGTGCCACGCAAGAAGGCTGGGCGGCCTCCTCAGCCTTACTCGGTTGTGTCCTTGGCGTCTGTGTCACGGGCTGGTTCAGCGACAAATTCGGACGTAAGACAGCCTTGATGGTTGCTGCGGTCTTGTTCCTGGTTTCAGCCATAGGAACAGCGCTACCGCGCACACTCACTGAATTTGTTATTTACCGTTCACTGGGGGGCGTCGGCGTCGGGATCGCGTCGATGGTCTCGCCAATGTATATTGCTGAATTAGCCCCTGCTCATCTGCGCGGAAGACTTGTCTCCGTCAACCAGATCGCCATTGCCTCCGGCATGCTCATGGCTTATTTTGTCAACACCTTCATCGCCGTGGGCAAGACAGAGGCTTGGAATATTGAGCACGGCTGGCGCTGGATGTTTGGTGCAGGGTCCTTACCCTGCATCCTCTTCCTCGTCCTGCTCTTCTTCGTGCCAGAAAGTCCGCGCTGGTTAAAGGGTCTGCACAAAGATGATAACTCGACCTGGAGCACTCTCCTCACCGGCAAGATGCGACGCTTACTGGTGATCGGCGTGATCCTGGCCGTCATCCAGCAAGTGACCGGCATCAATGTGATTCTCTATTACGCGCCCAAGATCTTTCAATCCTTAGGCGTTAAGGGCGATGTCTCCCTGATCAACACAACGATTATTGGCGGAGCGATGGTATTCTTCACGCTTGTCGCGGTCACCTGGGTTGATAAATGGGGACGCCGCCCCCTGCTGCTCTGGGCCAGTGCGGGCATGGCCTTTTCGCTCTTCGCCTTCAGCTATGTCGCCTACATGCAGATGGCGGGCGTGCTCGGACTCATCCTGATCATCCTCTACATCGCCAGCTTTTCGATCGCTATGGGCCCCGTGGTCTGGGTCGTACTCTCTGAAATGTTCCCGAACAATATACGAGGACGCGCCATGTCGGTAGCGACCTTCGCGTTATGGATTTCAAACTACCTCGTGTCGCAGACCTTCCCGATGCTCAATGACAACGCCTTCCTCGTCAAGACCTTCCACTACGCCTTCCCCTTCTGGGTCTACGGCGGACTCTGCATCTTCTCCTTCTTCTTCGTCTGGAAATATATTCCGGAGACGAAGGGGCAGTCTTTGGAGGAAATTGAACAGAAACTTACATAGCATGAGAAATAGTGAAGCCGGGAACTAGAAACGTGGCGAAGAAGACTGCCGACTGGTACTGCTAACTGCCCACTACCCTCATTCCCGTCTTAATGCTCCTTGATGAGCGAGAGGAATTCTTGGCGCGTCGCGCCTTCGGTGCGGAATGAACCGAGCACAGCCGAGGTCGTCATGACTGAGTTCTGCTTGCCCACGCCGCGCATCATCATGCAGAGGTGACGGCACTCCATCACAACACCCACGCCCTCAGCATCGACCTCTTTCATGATCGACTGTGCAATCTGTTCCGTCAGTCGCTCCTGAATCTGCAAACGCCGCGAGAAGCAGTCCACAATGCGCGCAATCTTGCTTACGCCGATCACCTTATCCTTGGCAATGTAGCCGACATGGCAGCGACCATAGAAGGGCAGCATGTGATGTTCGCACAAGCTGTAAATTTCAATATCGCGCACAATGATCATGTGATTGGTATGCGACTGGAAGACCGCGCCATTCACGACCTGCTTCGGCGTCTGACGATAACCGCTGGTCAAAAAGGCGAGCGATTCCGCCACGCGCTTAGACGTGCCCTTCAGCCCTTCACGATCAGGATCTTCACCCAGCTCAATCAAGAGCTGACGTGTCAGCTCTGCCACTCGTGCTTTATTCACTTGTTTTTTCATAATGTTATAAAAATATCCTCCCGTTGTTAGATCAGAGCAAGCAAAGCCCCTATTTATGAATCATGATGAGCCAATCGTTGACGGGTAGAGTTTTCTCGAAAACTTAAGACAGTATAAAGTCTTTTATTTTAGAAAGCAAGTGTTTGGAATGCGCCGCAAGCGGTGGGGGGCGCAGTTCCGAGTTGTTGGCTTGTCTGTCACTCAGTCGTCTAACCGCTTAATGTCTAAACACGTTCCCCTTTGCCTCCCCCGAGGCGGGTGAACAATAATTCTTTTGACGGGGTGACAGGGTGACGGGTTGACTGATTGAACGAGCGACTGGGTTGACCCGCCTTCGCGGATACGGCTTCCGCCTTCGCGATGCCTACGGCGGATAAAACAGCGGGCAGGCTGATTGACTCAATGCTTCATGTTACGCGCAGCGCACAAGGCAGGAAGGCGCCTCACCGGGACGGCTCTGCCACCTTCAAGGTGGCGCAGACATTCCTGTCTGCGGCTGCGGACCGTACCTGCCCGCTTCCTCCGCATCCCTTTGTCCAGTCGTTTCGTTTTGTACGAGAGTGCCCCCTAAGCCTCTCTCAGACGAGGTCAAAGGGAATAGCCACGCACCGCTTACCTACACGAAAGACCTCCTTGCAGCCTGAGATAATCAGCCCTGGCTGCACACGCTCCCCCATCTTCTCGCGAAAAATGTCGATCGATTGGCAATCCGAAGGACGGACATTCGATGCCGCCTTAATTTCAATCGGATAAAGCAGTCCGTCCTTTTCGATCACCAGATCAACCTCTGCTCCGCTATGCTGCCGATAATGATAGAGCACCGGAAGGAGATTATTTTGTTGAAGTTGCTTATGGCATTCCGTCACGACCAGAGACTCAAAAAGCGCCCCAAATGCGGGATGTCCCTGGACCGCTTCCGGGGAGGATAGTCGCATCAAGTAACAGGCCAATCCTGTGTCAGCCATGTATCCCTTTGGCCTTGCGCTCAGACGTTTAATATGATTCGCGGCAAAAGCTGGCACTTCCAGCCACTGGTATGTGCCTCGCAGCAAGCCGGTCCAGCGCTTGGCAGAGGGCGACGACAGGCCAATGTCACGTCCGAGCTGATCGAAATTGCACTCCTGTGCCGTCAGACTCGCGCAAAGGGCAAGAAAAGAGGCGAACTGCATTTCATCACGCACCTCCAACAGCTTACGCACATCCCGTTGAAGATACGTGCTGACATACCCCTGCATCCACCCTGGTATCACCGCATCATCCAGCGTTTGAATTTCAGGAAAGCTTCCTCGCCAGATACGGCGGGTCAGGGACAGCCCCTGAGAATGATAAGCCGAGAGCGCTGAAACGCCGCGTTCAATCCCTCCCGGAACACTCGCCAACCACTGGTTCAGCCAACAGGGCCGTTCCACATGCCCTTCCGTCTCCTGGATGCTGAAGGCGGGCAGTTCCAGCATAGCGACGCGCCCGGCCAGCGATTCCGCAAGATTCCGCATCACATACCACTGCTGCGATCCCGTAATGATGTACATCCCGGGCCGCCGATTCTCATCCACAGCCCGTTTTAGAGCAGGCACAAGCTCCGGAACATATTGGATCTCATCCAGCACCAACGGAGGCGGGTTGTTCCTTAGAAACAATTCAGGGTCTTGCCTCACCCCATATAGATCCTGAACCGGATCGAAGACAAACGTTCGAACGGTATCCCCGAACAGATGGCGGATAAGCGTACTCTTCCCGACTTGACGCGCCCCTGTCACCAGGGTACATGAAAACGCTTTCACGTAAGCACTGAGCTTCTCTTCAATCAACCTATTCCTATAATTCATATCGATATTCTAACATGGCGTATTAGAATATCCAGCACAAAACGCCATTATTTTCGAATTTTATAGGACTTGGGACATGGGACTCGGGACTTGCAGAAACCTTCGCGGGAGCAACCCATTCGGTCAACCTTGTCAATGCGGTCAGTCGTGTCAGTCGCTCAATCGGTCACAAACAGAGATAGCGCGTAGCGCTGAAAGGAGCCAGCGGATGGGGACCGCACCTGCACGCTTCCTCCGCATCCCTTGTCTGTCCCTCTGTCCACCGTCGAACGGTGTTTGATTTTCAACTGATGTAGGCCTTCATATACGGACGCAGCACTT
>JBAXOG010000002.1:0-99405 GCA_037133395.1 bacterium
CTTCAACCAACATCAGGAAGGCTATATGATTTTTTCGACAAACCGTGAAGAGCCATAAAAATGGTCATTTTGTGAGGGCTCTATTTCTGGATATCTCTTTTCCTCCATGTCGATCTTGTGCTATCTTACTCTGAATGGTCAAAGACATCACTTATGCTGAGCTCTCAAATAACAGGGTGTTTGACGCCCTGGATGCGGCGCGCATCTGGGATCTCAAGCAACACGGCTGGCGCGTGCATGCCACGGGCGGTAGTCAACATGTGATCAACGACACCACCTACTGGTGGCACGGCGAGGAGCGTGGCGGCAACCCAGCGCATCCGTTTGTCATCGTCCAGTTCACACTGTCAGGGTGGGGCACTTTCGAGCAGGACGGTATCTGCCATCGGATCGGTGCCGGCAACGGATTTCTCGCAGTCGTACCTTCCGACCATATCTACTATCTTCCAGAAGCCTCGCCAGACTGGCGCTTTATCTGGCTCGACATCTGGCACCCTTACGCCGTCGCGCGCCTGACCGCTCTCCGCGATCAGATCGGCCCCATCCTCACCATCGCGCCCGAGTCTCCGGCAATGCAGCGCATGATTGACATCCTGGAGCGGCTGGCGTTCGGGAAGTATCCCGATGACTACGTGCTGGAAGAAGAGGTGCTGGGGTTCGTCGTCTCGCTGGAACGTCAGATGATGCAGCATCGCTATCCTACTACTGAACGTGATGTACGGCTGCAAGAAGTCCATGACCTGACGCTGGCCAGGCTCACCGACCCGCCATCTGTCGAAGAGCTGGCTCGCCATTACCGGCAGAGCCGCACCCAATTCAGCCATCTGTTCAAACGTGCGACAGGCCTCGCGCCTGCGGAGTTTGTTAACTCGATCCGTCTGGCTGCGGCCGCAAGCCTCCTCGAAAGCGGATCGGAGAAGTTGGAGGTCATCGCGCGAGCCACAGGATATCGCTCGGCCACCCAGTTCTGCAAAGCCTTCCGCAAGATCTATGCGCTCACGCCAGGGGCCTACCGCGCCTATTACGGACGCGACAAGATTACGTGAGGGCGTCATCGTTCTCGTAAAAGAAAGTTGCGGCTTGAAAGTCTGGACCCCAAACGAGTATAATCCAGCCCATGTTGACGAATATGCATAACCGTTTAAATGCAGATGAAAATTAGGGATTAATAATGAATTCAGTATTTTTAGTCATTGTTGCTGCCTTGGTGCTTGTTCTCGCTTACCGCTTTTTGGGGGCCTTCATGGCCGCAAAAGTTTTGGCGCTCGATCCGAAGCGCCGAGTGCCGTCTGAAACGCATCAGGATGGTCGCGACTATATGCCGACGAACAAATGGGTTTTGATGGGACACCATTTCGCGGCGATTGCTGGTGCGGGTCCGCTGATCGGACCTGTGCTGGCCGCACAGTTTGGCTGGCTTCCCGGGGCGCTCTGGATCCTGATTGGCGCGGTGTTGGCAGGGGCGGTGCACGACTCGGTTGTCTTGTTGGCCTCCGTGCGCCACCAGGGACATTCGATTGCGGAGATTGCCCGTGAGATCATCGGTCCGCGCATGGGGATGGTCACGTCCGTCGCCATCCTGCTCATCCTGATCATCGCCATGGCAGGGCTCGGCATTCCAGTCGTCAACGCGCTGAAGGAGTCGCCCTGGGGAACCTTCACCGTCGGCTTCACGATTCCGGTCGCCATTTTTATTGGTCTCTACCTAAAATTCATCCGTCCCGGGAAGATCGTCGAGGCCACGATAATCGGCATGACCCTGATTCTGCTGGGTGTCGCCGCAGGTCCTTATGTGAAAGAGATGCCGTGGGCGCACTACCTTTCCTTGAATGAGAAGACGATGTCGGTAACGCTGGCCGCTTATGGCTTTCTGGCAGCGGCACTACCGGTATGGCTCCTGCTGCTGCCGCGTGATTATCTGAGTACCTACATGAAGCTCGGAGTCATCTTTGCCTTGGCCATCGGCATCCTCATTGTGCATCCAGAAATCAAGATGCCCGCGCTGACAAAATTCACGGCTGGTGGCGGGCCTGTGATTCCCGGCAAGTTATTCCCCTTCCTTTTCGTCACGATTGCCTGTGGCGCGCTTTCCGGATTCCACGCCCTGATCAGTTCTGGCACGACGCCAAAATTGATCAGCAACGAGCGTGACATCCTGCCGATCGGCTATGGCGCAATGCTGTTGGAGGCCTTTGTCGCGATCATGGCGCTGGTGGCCGCAATCGTGCTGCCCATGCCCGATTATTTTGCGATCAACGCTAAACCCGAGGCCTTCGCGGCCCTCGGCATGGTACCAGAGCAGCTCTCCGAACTCTCGAAGCTCGCAGGGGAGAATCTTGCTGGACGTCCCGGTGGTGCCGTGACGCTGGCGGCGGGCATGACCTGGATCTTCCACAAAATCCCGCTGCTCGACCGGCTGATGGGGTTCTGGTACCACTTCTGCATCATGTTCGAAGCGCTGTTCATTCTCACCACAATCGACGCCGGCACGCGTGTCGGTCGGTATCTGCTTCAGGATTTTGCGGGGCACCTGTGGAAGCCGCTCGGCGACAAATCCCGCTGGGTGAATATTGTGGTTTTCTCCGCGCTACTTTCCGGTGCTTGGGGCTGGTTGCTTTATACGGGTGATGTGAAGACAATCTGGCCGCTGTTCGGTGTCGCCAACCAAATGCTGGCCATTATTGCCTTTGGCATCGGCACGGCATTCCTCATCCGCATTGGCAAGGCGAAGTATATTTTGGTTACGCTACTCCCCATGGCATTCGTGCTGACGATCACGCTGACGGCGGCCGTGCTCAACATCACCGATAACTTTCTGCCGAAAAAAAATTATTTGCTCGTCGTAATCTCTGTGCTACTGATCCTGCTGGTAGCCACCGTCACCGTCGAGAGCATCGTCGCTTGGTTCCGGCTGCTGCGGAATCCGCAAACCCCTGAAACCGCGCCCGCGTCGGATGTGATCCCTTCTATGAATGTTCCAGACTAATTCGCGCCTGCCCGTGAACAGATATACAAGAGGGTGTAATTCATTTTAGTGGAAATGAATCACACCAAGTAGGAAGGGAGGAGGGAGGAGGGAGGAGTAAAATTTCAGAAAGAACACCCTTTTAAACAAGTCTTGAAAGTATGTCTTCATCCAAGAGACAATAGTGAATAGCGGAGAACTGTTCTCTAATGCATTTCAAATCAAGGTGTTACAACTCCTCCATCCTACCTCCTCCCTCCTACCTCGGGTGTTGATTCAACAAAGTTGAATCACACCCCAGCGTTTGGGACTTGAAAGCACAAGGGAACCTGCGTATACTTCCACACTTATGACTGACTCAATACTTGAATATGGCGAACAGCCTATCGCGCAAATCATGCGCGACGCCGGCATCAAAGCGAATGACCTTGTCAACGCATCGAAGGTACCCATGACGCACAAGATGGTCGCGCGCGCCTGCAAGGGACGCAAGTTGACCTCGAATACAAAAAACATCGTGTTAGTCGCGCTCCAGCACGTCACTGGAAAGACCTATTCGTTCGCCGACTTGTTTACGTACTAAACCGTTATGTTCATTCTTAAATCCGTCGCTGCGGTGATGAGCGCTTTTCTGTTGTGGTCCGCATTCCCGCCCTTCTCGCAATCGGCAAGCGCATGGCTTGCATGGATTCCGCTGATGTTGATCATCCGCAACAGCTCGCCTAAACACGCCTTCGGATGGGCATGGCTTTCAGGCGTCTTTTTTTGGTGCGCCACGCTCAGCTGGTTTCCGGCGATCATCAAGAATGGCGGACCTTGGATACTGGTCGTGCTCGGACAGGTTGCACTGGCCGCTTGGTGCGCACTGTTCTTTGGTGCCTTTGCCTGTGCGTCTGCTCGCGTCTGGGTATGGGCCGGCACAGGTGGCAGCATGAAGCGCATCCTTGCCGTGACATTAATGGATCCGCTGCTCTGGGCAGGCACAGAATATCTGCGCGGCAAACTCCTGACTGGTTTTGCATGGAACTTTCTCGGCGTTAGCCAGGTCAACAACCCACCCGTTATCCAAATCGCTTCCGTACTGGGGGTGTATGGCGTATCCGCGCTCATCATCCTCTTCAATGGAGCCATCACGAGTGTTGTCTTGCGGACTGCGGAACCTTTTCTTGCACGACTCAAACGACAACCCTTTCAGGCCCCCAATTTTCAGGAACGTATTCTGCATTTTATCGAAAGCCTTCTTCCCTCTGCCTGCGTTTTAATCTGCTGGGGCTGGGGATTCAATCGTATCAATCAGTGGATTGCAACAGAGCAGACGCATCCCTTATGGCGTATCGCCATCATCCAGCCCAACATCCCCTGTTACTTCACCAACAACAAGGAGCTGATCCAGCAACAACGCAAGATTTTCAACGAACAGAACCAAATGGTGAAACTGGCGAGTCCAGACTTGACCGTCTGGTCCGAAACCTCAGTGCCATACCTGATGCCAGAGAACCCCTCTGCACTCGCCTTCGTCAAGCGTGGAACCGCCAATACAGGCTCGCCCATATTGACTGGCGTCATGGAAGCGGAGAAGACGGCAGTCTCGCGTAGCGCACCTGAAGGGGTTTACTATTATAACGCGGCTTGGCTTTTTGATCGCGACGGGAAACCAATCAGCACGTACCGCAAGCAACATCTCGTGCCCTTTGGCGAATTCATTCCGTTAGACAAGACCTTCCCCATTCTCCAAAAGCTCGCCCCTACAGGGATCTCGTGTATGCCCGGAAAGGCTCCATCGGTCATGGAGTTGACACGCGCCAATGGAGATACCTTACACATCGGCTCGTTGATCTGCTTTGAGGATACGATTCCTGACCTGAGCCGCCATGCGGTGCGTGCAGGCGCACGGATCCTTGCACTAGTAACCAATGATGCCTGGTTCAACGGCTCGATTGAACCGGTGCAGCATCTAAACCAGGCCATCTTCCGCGCCATCGAAAATGGCGTACCCATGGTGCGTTGCGCGAACTCAGGCGTCTCCGCAACAGTCGACCCTGTCGGCCGGACCAGTGCGTTAACATCTAATAAACAAAAGGCTGATTTTCACGGTTTTTTGATTCGTCCCGTGTACGTCCCAACCACTCCGTTGCCTTCCCTCTATACAGTCTGGGGTGATTTTCTGCTAGCTATACCGGGCATGATACTGGCCCTGGTTATCTTGCTGGCAACTTGGTTTCAGGGTTCAGGATTCAGGACTCCGTTATTCACTACAAAAAAATAAAAGGCGAAAATATCGCAAAACTGGAAAAACGCGGTTGAAATGCTCAAGGCAGTTTGCTAAAGTATACAACTTCATGCCCGACATAAGGTGGCGCGGGCGGTAAGAGGAGAATATCATGAGTCAGCATAGCAGTTTAAAGGGTTCGGGCAAGATTACAGCAAAGCGGAATGTGTTGAAGCGTTTTGAACGCGTCAACCTGTTGAAGAAACGCGGCCAATGGAAAGACGGCGATCGCGGTCTGGGTCTGCGCAAGACAAAGCCCGACGTATAGGCCAAGTTGTCTTAAAGACGTCGATGGGACACATCAGCGACCATCCTGTTTAAGACACAAAAAACTCGTCCGCCCTACAAGGGATGGACGAGTTATTTTTTTTTCGATGCGTTACGACGAAAGCTGTTTACGCTTACTTATCGCATCCCGGATGCAATCGAGTGCGGCCCTCGATGAAATGGTGGCCGCGGTCACGGCATCCACCTCTCCGCCGTCCTTCTTAACCTTCCACGAACCATCGAGTAAGCGACCTTTAAGCGGATTTTTAAATGCGTTTGAGGCGATCTTTGTTCCAAGGCCAGGAGTTTCCGATGCGCTAATGACTTCGTAATTGACAAGCTTTCCGTCTGCGCTCATGCCGACCATCAGCACGACATCTCCAGCATAACCATTCTTGGAACGACCCTCCGTCGCCACCGCGACAATTTTTCCATCTTGCTTCGCAACAAAGAACGTATTGCCGCCTTGCTCCACCTTTTCAGGCTTCGGCAAGCCCGCAGGCATGACACTCGCAGCCGCAGCTCTTATACGCTCCTCAAGCGCCGCAGAAATAGGAACCTCGGTCAACTTGAATACTGCGGCTAGCAATGCTGAACTGACTGCACAAATGACCGTCAATACAAAAACAAGCCTGACCATAGTGAACCTCAACCAGGTTACTTCAACACCTTGATCTTGATATTGCGATAGGAGACATTATCCACGTGATCCTGTAACAGGATGTGTCCGCTCTCAGCCTCACCCCAATTCGGGATCTTGCTAAACTTACTCTGCGAGACAGCTGCACGGAATTCCGGGCTGCCTCGTTCGAACGACAGAACCTTTTCACCATTCAGCCAATGTTCGACGCTTCTTCCCTTGCAGACCAGCATGGCGCTGTTCCAGCTACCCAATGGATTCAACTTGGCATTCGGAGCAGGAAATACATCATAGAGTGAAGCTACTTTACGCGATCCATTCTTTCCCTTTTCAGCATCAGGATGAGCAGGGTCCAAGACTTGAAACTCAGGAGCCGTACCCCCATTCAACTTTGGATTATAAAAATACTTGATGCCACTGTTGGCGGCCTTCGTCAACCTGAACTCCGCCTTCAATACAAAATTCGAATAGACTTGCTCGGTGATAATATCTCCGCCGCCGCCTTTGAGAAGGACCGATAAGACACCATCCTTCATTTCCCAGCCTTTTACAGGAAACGTCTCGGATTTAGCGCTCTTCCATCCCTTTGAGGTTGATCCATCCCAAAGCATTTGAAATCCGTCTACCTTTTCTGCATCCGTCAACTGATTTTCAGTGGCGTGAACAGCGACCATTAAACAAGACAAACTAAACATTAAAACAAGCTTTTTCATGTGTATTTCTCCCAAAAGGGTTGTGAAAAAAAGAGCCTTACGTCGTTGAGTGCTCAGCCTTCGTGACTTCCATGGCGGCAATGCCGGAAGCGATTTCAGTAGTCAAATTATTTGCAGCGGCCGCCGCTGCTGCGACAAGCGCATGATAGACGGCTCTATACGATGACGAACCATGCGAAATGATTACGGCACCCGGGACACCCAACAAGGGCGCGCCCCCGTAAATTTCGGGATCCATGTGACGCTTGACACTTTGCAATGCACCGCGCAACAGTAATGCGCCGAACATGCGGACGGGATCCATGACAAATTCCTTTTTCATCAGGAACCCAAGTGCATGCGCCACACTTTCGGCTGTCTTAAGGACTACGTTACCCACGAATCCGTCACACACAGCCACATCGGTCTCACCCAAAAACAAGTCATGGCCTTCAATATTGCCACGGAACTTAAAATTCTGTTTTTGAAACAAGGGGAATGCCTTCTTCGTCACTTCATTCCCTTTTCCGTCCTCCGTGCCAATGCTCAGCAATCCAACAACTGGATCGACTTGTTTCAAAACTGCCTTCGAGTAAGCTACGCCCATCACCGCAAATTGAGCCAGCCAATCCTCAGAGCAATCCATGTTCGCACCGGCATCCAGCAAGAGTGTCGGACGATCCCGCCGCCGGGTCGGAAGCGCGGCTGCAATCGCAGGTCGTATCACACCTGGGATACGACCCAGCGCAAAGACTGCGGCTGCGGACACGGCTCCCGAGTTACCTGCAGAGACCATTGCATCGGCCTCTTTTTTCTTAATCAAATCCATGCAGACATTGATCGAACACAGCTTCTTCCTCCGCACCGCAGAGGCCGGGGACTCATCCATGTTGATATTTTCAGGCGCGTGTATAATGTCGAGGCGAGCTAAATTCGCCCGGGGATATTTAGCAAGCTCAGCCCGTATCGCTTTCTCATCGCCGACCAGCAAAATACGTGAAATTGTACCGTGGGGCTTTGAGGCTGCCTCAACAGCTCCATGCACAATCTCGCATGGCGCATGATCACCGCCCATTGCATCCAAAGCAATCCGCATGGTAACTCCCCCTATAAACACTCATAAAGAATTAAGAACACATCGGGTTCTTAATTCTTAACTCAAGCATAACAATCGTATGATTTCGAAACTTAATTAAGCCTCGATCGTCAGCACTTTACGTCCATTATACATGCCGCAGGACTTGCAAACACGGTGTGTCTGCTGGGATGCGCCACAATTCGGGCATGCCTGCACTTGTGCCAGCTCAGCCTTGATGTGTCCCTTGCGCTGACGGATTCTCATTTTCGACTTTTTCCTCTTTGGTACGGCCATTTCTCATTTCTCCTTGTTCTGCACTGCAACTGTGCCCTGCACAGTTAAAATCATCGTTCATTCTCTTACGGCAACCCAGACTAACTCAGTCCATCCAACGCACCCCATCGGGTATCACGCCCTGCCTCATGACAGGTACATTCCCCCTCCTTGAGTTTTTTTCCACAGGTCATACACAGCCCTTTGCACGTAACGCTACAAACCGGATAACCGGGAAGGGCGAATATAATAGCTTCTCTGACCTCTTGGGTCAAGTCTAGGAAGTCAGTTGTATCAGAAATTTCTATAGACGTTACAAAATCATCAATCTTGACGATCGACTTAAAATCGATTGCACACCGTACACAGATGCAATTCAGGGCCAAACTTAGCTTCCCTCTGACCAGCAACTCTGTGCCAAGAGCCTGAACAAACAAATCATAGACCAGTCCTCCGTCTGGCGCGAAGACTTCACTGGCACCTAAGTCAAGAGTCTCGACAGGCAGTTCTCCCTGGTATCGTTCGCCCTCCTCGTCGATGCGGGCAACATCAACGATCAAATGCGCCTGTGTTTCCAACGGCACCTCCTGCTCGGAGCTGATGCTCTGAGTGCTTCTTTACATACTTTTCAACATAGTCATGAACAACTGCCGACACGAACGGACGCGTATCACCGCCATATCGAGCAATCTCGCGGATCGTACTCGCGGTGACATAGCTATAGTTCTCGTTCGGCATCATGAAGAGCGTCTCAACCTCTGGCGCCAGTTTACGGTTGGTCAGAGCCATTTGAAACTCGTATTCAAAATCGGAGTAGACACGTAACCCCCGCACCACCACACCAATCTTATGCGTACGGCAGTAGTCCACCAAGAGGCAATCGAGCCGGTCCACTTCAACATTTTTTAATCCGGAGGCCACCACGCTTTCGCGTATCATCGACATGCGTGACTCAATGTCAAACATGCCGGTTGCCTTAATTGAAACACCTGCGACTACAACAATCACCTTGTCAAACAGGGTCGCGCTCCGCTCAATTAAGTCAAAATGCCCCAAGGTTAAGGGGTCAAACGTTCCTGGATAAACAGCTATTCTATACATAATGTCAGATCATCCTTTCTATACAACACCACACGCGTATGGCCGTAGGTGCGATCACGCAAAATGGTCCATCCCTGCACGATTTCTGCGTCTTGTCTGGCTGCCATTTCGGCAACGAAAAAACCCCGCTTAGCAATAACCTGCTGTTCCGCCAATGCCGTCATCAACTCCAAAAAGCCATGTTCGCGCGCCAGCTCATAAGGAGGATCGGCATAGATGACATCAAACGCTCGGTTGCGTCCAGGGCCTTTAACCCATCGCATCACATCCGAACAGATCACTTCGCCCTGATCAGCACCCAGCACGCCTAAATTTTCTTTCAAGACGGTGACATGGCGCATCTCCTTCTCAACCCATGTTGCTCGGAGGGCTCCTCGGCTGAGCGCTTCCAATCCGACTGCTCCAGATCCTGCATAAAGGTCTAAAAAGGTCGAGTCAGCGGTGACGTTCATGAGCATGGAGAAAATCGCCTCACGAACACGATCCTGCGTTGGCCTGACCGCATCCCCGAGGGGCGCCTTCAACTTGCGTCCACACCACATTCCTCCTGATATCCGCATAAGGTGAACTAGTATACCCGACTCTTGCCTGAAAAGGCAAGAGCAGGCTTATTGCACTTTAATTTCGACGGACTTCACATAGCCCTCATCTTCGTGCATACCGCCAGAATAACCTGCCGGAAGAGGGATCTTAAACCCACGATAATGATTGCCTTCGTCTTTGCGGGATTCAATGCGCAAAATATAGGTGCCATCGAGCAGATCACGGGTACCCATCTGTACAGGAATGCTAACCGTGGCTTTCTTGTTCCAGCGGATCGTGGCCCCTGTCACGGCATCAATGTCAGCCACCTTTTCCTTCGGGCGGGATTTGAACGCCCAACCGAGCAAATCTTTGTGGTATTTTTTACTCTGAGAGAACATGCGCACCGTTCGAATGAATTCATTCGTATTATTTTCAAGCCAAAGCACGACCATGGGATCATCGCCCGTTCCCTTTCGAACCGAAAGCGTGATCTCCAATGTTTTATTGGTGCCTTCGGCAACCAGTTTGTTGAATAGTGGCAATGCCGTCATCAGAACTGCCATCAGGAGCATTTTTCGGGGGTCTCTCATGTAGTTTCCTTAAATTAGCGATTAATGATCATGACCATGGCGAGCGCAAACGATATCCCTATTAAAATGAATGCTGTGTTTCGAATGACCGGATTACGCGATTGTGCGCCCATCAAAATACCCGTCAGTGAAGCAATGATCATAAACAAGCTGGCAAGGTCAACCAGTATCCGTTGTATCGGACTACTCTTATGCCCCCGATGTAATTGAACCAATGCGGCAGCCCAGTGATTTTTTGACTGACGACTCTCGTAGCGTTTCAATGTCTTATCCACGTTGACATCTGTATTCGCCCAGACAGATTCGACTGTGAACTGAAGATGTTTGGTATCTTCTTCAACAGAACCTACATCCAGTTTTCCAGGATATTTGCGCGCCAATTTTTGCGCCAGTTGCAACGCGGGCTGAATGGCTAGATCCTCCGAAAGCGGATGGCTTTCCAACACCGTACAGCTCTGATCCTTCACATTCACCTCTGAATTAAACAAAGACGGTCGGCTCGCCAGAAAACCGCTAACACCAAAAAAGAGAAAGAGAACACTCATGGCTAACGAGGCATACACGTGAATATGCCGTATCCATAGACGCGGTATTAAGCCAGAGACCTCCATCGAACTCATGCCGTTGATGTTGCTGTAGCTTTCACGGGAAAAGAGATTTTTAGGATGCCGTTTCTTTTTAAGAATATCCTGCACGTCTTTCATCATGGAGTCGCTACCGCAGGCATAAATCTCCGTATCGCGGGTCAAGGGATAGTTCAGAAAATATTCTGTCACCCGTCCGCGCAGCCCTGTCCAGTCGTCGTCAGCAAAATCGAGGCAGGTGTAGACATCGAGATTCGGAATCTTCGCCAAGCGTTCCAGATAGAAGAGATCATCCTCTTTACGCTGTCCGAAATAGAGAGTTTTCTTTGCTTCCGGACACCTTTCCATCATGGCGATCAGGGGGGCTAATCCGGTTCCGGTTCCGATAAAAACTTTCGGGTTGAGCGTATCCTGCAGGCAGAAATCGCCTTTGGGCTCCGTCACATCTACTTCGTTCCCGACCTTATAGTTCGCAAAGAACGAACTGCCACGCCCGCCGTCAAGCAGCGTAACAGCCAAGGTGAGGATCCCGTCTTTCAGCTCCACGATGGAATAAGCTCGATTGAAAAATCCGACGTCATCTTTGAAACGTACCGTCACATACTGTCCGGGCTTGAAATCCATCTTAATCGTCTCAAAACGGACTTCAAGAACCGTGGCTGAAATCATTTTTTTCTCAATGATCCGGGCAGAATGCCAGACAATCTGCAAAGACGGATCGTCGCTCACCAGTTCAATGGCCTGCATAGGGCAACCATAATAAGCGGCCAGCATTTTTTTCTGATGCTTCTCAAAGTTTTTTCCGGCCGCTTCGGCATGAACCTTATACGTCAACTTAAAAATAGCTGAACAGGTCTGTTCGCAACTACCGCAACCCCGACATTGGTCCGCATGAACTTTGACATCCTTAATCATTTTTAAAAAGCGTCATCCCCTATTAATATAAATTTTTATTTTTACAAAAGTGGCTGAAAATGTCAAGCAGGGCTGTAGACATTTTACATAATGTCCTTGCCTCTTATACTCAGGTTTGGCATAGTGGTTTTTTTATTAAAGGCCCCCTTTAATCACAGGACAACGTCTATGAAATTCATTTCTCGCATTTTAAGCATCTTAATCATTTTAGTGTTCTCGATTTTCTCGCCCCTTTTATGTGCGCAAGAGGTAATGGCATTAGGAAAACCAGCAGTTACAAATGCTTTGCAAGCGCAAGACGGAACAGAATCCGAAAAGCCTGCGCCGCCAGCTAAAAACGACACCAACTATACGCAATTACTCGAGAAGTTTCTTTCAAACCAGCAGGAAACCTATATCTTGCACACCGTGCGATGCAAGCATGTCAGCGCGGAAACACTCCGTCGCCTTATTGAAAACTTCCTTTCACCTGCGGGCACGGTGGCCTGTAGCGGCGAAGATGATGTGCTCATTATTTATGACACGCCCACACGCATTGAGCAGGTCAAGCAGATTGTCAAAGAGGCTGACCAGCCTGTTCCCCAGATCCTCGTGGAAGCACGCATCGTAGAATTTGAGCTCAGCGATGCCTTGAACCGAGAGGTGGAGATCGGATTCAATAAGATGGGCGATTCAGACCCGCTTCGTAAGGTCTTCAACAATTTGATGCTTCCTGGTTCCGATGCTTTGGGTTCCAGCGTGAAAGATGTGGATGCTTCCGCCCGTGGTGGTTCAAACGGCCGCATCTGGGCATTCGGAGGAAACGACAGCTTCAAAATCTGGGCTCTGGTCAACTATCTGCAAACCAAGGATTGCGCACGTCTGCTCTCCTCCCCCAATGTCGTCATTCGCCGGGGCGCAGACGGCAACATTACTACGGGTGAGAAGGTGCCGATCGATACAGAGACCACGACCGGCAGCAGCATCAGCAAGTCGACCCGCTTTGAAAACGTCGGCGTCAAGCTCATCGTCCGCCCGGTCATGGTTGCGGACGACCGTATCCGTCTGCGCATCAATCCGGAGTTTTCAAATATTGCCCGCTATGACCCAAACAGCAAAGCACCTTTCATTGCCCTGCGCTCGGCAACAACAGAGTTGGAAGCCAAGTCCGGAGAAATGATCATCCTGGGTGGTCTTTTGCGAAAGGAAGAACGTGCAACCGATACACACGTCCCTTATCTATGGCGCATCCCCCTACTGGGCTGGGTCTTCACTGGCAAGACAACCCGCTCCATCACAACACAACTGGTCATCTTTATGACCCCCTACTTGCTCACGCCTGAGACCACAGCCGCACGCGACCAGGCACAGACTTTAAAAATATCAGAGCCGCTCAGGCTTAAGATGCTAGAGATTGAAAAGCAGCTTTACGACGAAAATCAGGCGCTCGGGAGTCCGAGCAATCGCACGCCCCAAAAGAAGGGTACCGAATGAGCATGCGTGAGAATTGCGTTAGTGCGTTATTGCGTTATTGCGTTATTACAATGACACGTTATAGTGGCATAGTCTACTGTCTTTTGATGTTCTGCATGACCATGGGATGCGATAAGGTCGTGGCAACCAACCAAACAAAAGACTCAAATCGTTCCTACACGGTGAAGAAGGGCGACTTTCCCGTGGTCTTCCGTGTCGACGGTCAACTGGATGCTATAAAGAATCATCCGCTCGCGTTTAACGGCAAGCACGGCAGCCGTGAACTCAAACTGATCTTTGTGACGCCCGAGCATTCGCTCGTCAAGTCAAACGATGTCATCTTCCGTATCTCCGATGAATTCTTTAAGCGTCAGGTAACAGAGTTATTACGAAAAATTCAAACCGCTGAACTGAATGTCGCAATGGCTCAAAGTGATATTGAGATGATCCAGGCGGACAACATCAACGACTTGAAGACTGCACTGGACACCCTCAAGACAACTGTTGATATCTTCAATAAGTACGACAAGGAAGACGCTCCTAAAAAGAAACGTGACATTCAACAGGCTGTTGAAACAAAGATCAATGCCATGGAGAAAGCTGATCTCGACTTAACGTTAGCCCGTAAGGCGCTCGCTGATGCGTATGCCTTGGACGAATATAAGCAGATGGCAGCCGCAAGCAAAGTGACGGAGGCGGAAATCACCTTGGACAAGACAAGGCAGGACGTAGACTCTTCCTTTTATGAGCTGCGTGTCTTTAAGCGGTATGATCACCCGCAAAAACTTGAAACATCCAGAGAAACCGTTAAACGCAATACCATTGCTGTCCAACGCGGTATCGTGAATAATGAGACGCGGCTGACAAAAAAGAAGATTGAACTTGAAACCGAAACAGCCTCCATTGATGACTTGAAGTTTGAGCTCAAGGGACTCCAAGAGGATATGAAGAAACTCGAGATCCGCGCTCCCGCTATGGGAACACTCTTCTATGGAAATCCCGAAAATTCACGCTGGCGCGGACGCACGGAGGAAACCCTTCGCGAGGGTAGCGAAATTTGGATCGGCCAAGTTATGGCCTATATCCCCGACATGGCGAGCTTCCGCGTGGAAACCAGTATTCCGGAGGAATTCCGTTCACGCGTAAAAACTGGACTGCCCGTACACATCAAGGCCAAGGCAATACCTGACTTGCTCCTGAAGGGTTCAATCGAAAAAATAGCAGCCGCTGCCACACCGATCGTCCAATGGGATGCACAGAGTCCCAAGGTCTATTCGACACAAATATCCACAGATAAATCCGACCCACGCTTAACATCCGGTATGACTGTGCAAGTGGAAATCATCGTTGAAACCATCCAGAATGCCCTCCATGTTCCTGTCGAAGCCGTCTACACACGCGAAGGTGTCTCGTATGTAAAAGTGGAGAGCAACAGTGGACCCGCTGAAGAACGGAAAGTGAAGACTGCCCGTTTTTCTGCAGACTACATTGAAATCACATCTGGCCTAGCAGCAGGAGACCGAGTCTTGCTCGTACGAACAGGCCTTTAATTATGATTGAACTTGTTCAGTTATCTAAGCAATACCATGCAGGGGGTATCACAATTGATGCACTTCGTGCAACCTCTTTGGTGGTTCCGCAAGGGGCTTTTCTGACGGTCATGGGACCGTCTGGCTCTGGAAAATCAACCCTGCTTAATCTCTTTGGATTATTGGTCCAGCCCACATCGGGTGTTTATAAAATTAATGGCCGGGAAGTTTCATCCCTCTCGGATGACGAAACGTCTCACGTCCGTAACCAGACCATCGGCATGGTCTTCCAGTCATTCAATCTGCTGACGCACCTGACCTGCCTGGAGAATGTCTGCCTGCCCATGCAATATGCGCGGAAGCACCACGCGACGATGAAGATGCGCGGCAAGGCACTGCTCGACCAGCTTGGACTTCAAGGTCGTTACTATTCGAATCCAACCCAGCTTTCGGGCGGCCAATGCCAACGCGTCGCCATTGCGCGTGCGCTCGCCAATGAGCCCCCTGTCATTCTGGCTGATGAACCAACCGGCAACTTGGATGAAAAGACAGGTCTTGAAGTCATGCAGATTTTTTCCGACTTGAACCGGGCTGGCAAGACCATCATCTTGGTCACGCACAATCCCGCCTACGAAGCGTTCTCCACCCATCGCATCACTCTCCATGACGGCACGGTCTCTTTCAAGGTCTAACAACGATGTTTTTCTTTCAACTATTAGTAACGGTCTATGCAAGCCTCTCGCGCCACGTCATCCGTGCCTTGCTGGCCACGCTCGGTATCGTTCTAGGCATCGCCGCTGTTGTGGCCATGCTGGCGATCAGCGAAGGCGGAAAGCGTGGCATCATCGACCAGATTAAGGCCCAAGGCATCAACAACATCATCCTCAAAAGCATCAAGCCCACGACCACCACGACCGACTCAAAGAACGCAAGCCGCTCCATCGAGATGTACGGGATCACGCAAAAAGACTTCGACCATATTGCCAGTACGTTCAACAACATTGAACAAATCGTGCCGATCCAAGAGAAAAACTTCAACATTTACAATGGTCAAAACAAAACAGACATTGCAGTGCTTGCCACAACACCGACCTTATTTGATGTCATCAACTGTGCCATCACCGATTCTCGCAGCAAACTCTTCCCTGCTAAGAACAACGGCATTTTCATGCCCTCCTGTTACCTAGGTGTCGATGCCGCACGCAAACTCTTTGGCCATCGCGATCCCATGAACGAATGGATTGAAATCGGACGACGTTCATTTCGGATCATCGGACTTTTAGAGGGTGCCGGACAAGGGAGAATCGGCGGGTCTCATAACATCAACAATGTCATTTACGTTCCTATGGCGATGGCCGATTCCATCTGGGGCAAGGGTAATCAAACTCGTTATTACAGCACGGAAGTTGTCGCATACCACTTTCTCTATATCAAGGTCACCGATGTCGAACATGTCCCGGACACCGTCGCCCGCCTTAAAAGTTATCTGTCGGTTACACATGCCAATTCCGACTACGAACTGCAAGTGCCGTACGAACTGATGCGGGCAGCGGAAAAAACGCAGCGCATCTTCACGCTCGTAATGACTTCGATAGCCGCGATCTCCCTACTGGTCGGTGGCATCGGCATCATGAATATCATGCTCGCGAACATCTTTGAGCGCACCCGTGAAATCGGTGTCCGCCGCGCACTGGGTGCCACACGCCGCGATATCTTAGTCCAGTTCCTGACCGAATCCATCGTGCTCACCTCTATTGGCGGGGCCTTGGGAATCGGTGTGGGAATCCTGACGGCGCACGGCGCGGAAGCCGTTGCGCAATTCAATGGCGATATGACCATCCGAGCGATTATCACCACGGAAAGTCTGCTGGTGTCATTAGCCGTGTCTGTCGTGGCCGGCATTACCTTCGGCACCTACCCGGCCTGGAAGGCTGCGCGCCTTGACCCCCTCATCGCCCTTCGCCACGAATAACCATTATGTTCTTCTGCGTTGATGCGACGGGGCGATCTTGAGGATGCCGCGATATTTTGCAATAGTGCGACGTGCGACCTTGAGCCCCTTTTCTGTCAACATCGCTTCAATCGCCTGATCGGACAGCGGCTCGGAGGGATCTTCCGCATCCACCAACTGCTTGATCTGGTCCTGGATCGACTTATTAGAAATCGTTCCGCCATCGGATGTCTTTAATCCCGTAGTAAAGAAATATTTAAGTTCAAAAACACCACGGGGTGTCTGAATATATTTACGGGACACGGTGCGACTGACCGTTGTTTCATGCATACTGACCTTCGTCGCCACATCAGACATCGTCAGGGGGCGCAACGCAGAGACCCCTTTGTCGAAGAAAGCAGCCTGCGTATCCACAATCACTTGAGAAATCTTGCGGATCGTCTCTTGGCGTTGTTGTTTGCTGTTGATGAAGAATGCTGCTGAGCGAATACGTTCACGAATATAGGATTTGTCTTTTGCGGAAACCGCAGGGTCACTCAGCATATCCCGATAGTGCTTACTGATACGGATATGCGGCAACAATTTATTGTCCAGCTCAACCACATACTTGCCATGCTTCCGAACAATAAAAACTTCCGGCACGACATATTGCTGGGGAGATGTCGTTTCATAGTCACGCCCAGGACGAGGATTGAACGTACGGATAAAAGCGATCAAGCGTTTGAGTTCATGGGGTTCCAAGGAAAGAACCTTGCACAGAAAATTTTCATCATGTGCGGCCAAACGTTCTAAATATTTTTCAATCAGAAGCCGAGCTTCATCTTCCCAGGGTGAATCGTCGACCTCATTCAGTTGCAGCAGCAGACATTCCTTAAGATTACGCGCACCAATACCCACAGGGTCAAACGACTGAATAAGTTTTAAAATCTTGAGTAAGTCTTGTTCGTTACGCCCCGTCACCATGATCAAGTCCGGAATACTGCCCTCAAAATAGCCATCGTCATTGATATACCCAATCATCATTTGAGCAATGGCGGCATCTTCCTCCGTAATCGAAGTTAATAACAGTTGCTGCGTTAAATGCTCCTGCAACGAGATCTGTTGCGGAATCGAATCATAAAAATACTGACGTTTTTCCTCGTCCTCGTTATTGGAAGATGCGTTTTCCATCCCCTGGAGAAAGTAATCACGCCACTCGTCATCCTGCTTAAGAATGGCATCGACATCTGGATTAAAATCAAGCCCCTCGTCCGTAACATGCTTCGAATCCATCTCCGGAACAACCGTAGACATCGGGACTTCATTCGGGTAGACAATCTCCTCAATCACGGGATTGATGGCCATTTCTGCCTTGAGTACTTGCTGCAACTCAAGAATTGGCTTCTGTAGCAATTCCAGCGATTGACGTAACTGCGGCACCATCGTCATCGTCTGACGCTGCTGCTGCACAAGACTGAGTGTCACACCTGGCATAATGTTTTATTTGATCTCCCAGCACCACCCATGCGTATCCGGAAGTTCGCCATATTGAATACCCTGGACGATTCCGTAAAGCTTTTGAAGCACCGGCCCGCATCCCGTCTCAGAACCTATGCGAATAACCGTGTCCCCGCGCCTGACTTCGCAAACCGGCGTGATCACAACCGCTGTACCGCAGGCACCAATTTCACTAAAGGAACCCAACTCTTCAAAGGGCACAGGACGCACCTCCACATTCAAACCGACGTCCGCTGCAATTTGCTTGAGTGTCTTATTGGTAACGCTCGGCAAAATCGACGGGGAATCCGGAGTCACATAGCAATGATTCTTAATACCAATGAAATTGGACGTCGCAAACTCTTCAATATACTTATGCTCCTTTGCATCGAGGTAAAGCTCGACCGGATATCCCGCATGCTTCGCTTTCTCATGCGCGAAGAGACTTGCTGCGTAATTTCCCCCGACCTTCACATGCCCGACACCCAACGGCGCCGCGCGATCAAAATCATCATAAATGATCGCCTTTACAGGCTGCAGCCCACCCTTGTAATAGGGGCCGACGGGAACAACCAGCACAATAAACGTATATTCCGATGCAGGTGCCACGCCGATCTGCGGTCCGGTACCAATCAGCAAGGGACGTAAATAGAGCGACCCGCCTGTCCCATACGGCGGAATATAGGCGTCATTCGCCTGAATAACGCGCGAAAGCGCATCGAGGAACATCGCTTCAGAAACCTCCGCCATGCAGATGCGCCGCGCCGTCATCGCCATGCGCACCACATTTTCCTGCGGCCGAAAGACGCGCACCTTGCCATCCTTACAACGGAAGGCCTTCATGCCTTCAAAAGCAGCCTGGCCGTAATGCAGGCAAGACGCAGCAATATGCATCGGCATATATGGCTCCTTAACCAGTTCGCCGCTATCCCAGGATCCTTCTTTCCATGTATACTGGATATGACATTCCGTCTCCATATATTTAAAGCCAAGCGAACTCCAATCAATCTGTTTCATCTAACAATTCCTTCTTAATATGAATCCAACGCTTTGAAAAAAACAATTGGTCACAGAATAGCACTTTCTATGCCAAAGTCAAGCAGACACAATGGGGCCCCTCAAATCGCTACTTTGGGGAAACGAGTATTAATAATTCAAAATGAAAAAAAATGAAATCCTCTCTGTTTTGTGTTGCACGTAACGCTAAAATCATTTAATATTTCTTTGTCTTTAAAAGGAGAAAAAATATGAAATCATTATTAATTGCATTTTTTGCAGGTTCTGTTGTAAGTGTTTCGTTTGCTCAAGAGCTCACCGAGAAACAAGCAGCCGAAGCTAACAAGTCAAACGTCAATCTAGCTCAAGTAACCAAGACGGAAAAAGATGAGTCTAATCGTCTTTACTTCGCCCCAGGGGTCGGCATGATGATCATGGATGGCTCAGCTGGAAATGAACCTGTCTATTTCAGCGCGCGTCTGGGTTATGACCTGACGGATCATATTTCCGTTGAAGGGGGAATGTTGTACAGCCCGTCCGTAAGCGAACGAGGTGGCCATACCAGTTATAGCATGGGCGGCGTGACAGCGGATGTTCTCCTCCATGTTCTGGACAAGCAGTATAAGTTTGACCCCTACCTCACAGCGGGTGGCGCGTTTCTCTTCTCGAACGGCGACGTCCTCAGTGATGAAGAAAGTTTTGGGTTCATAGCGCCGCGTATTGGCGTTGGACTGGCCTATCACATCACCGATAACCTGTCTGTTCGTCTTGAAGGCAAGACCGGCATACAACCTGCCGCCAATAACACAGACGAAGGCATTATCACCACGGCTGAACTCGGCATGCTCTACCGTTTCGGTGGCAGCGAGAAAGTTAGCACGCCCGTCGAAGCAAAAACCTATAACGATACGTTGACGAGTGAGTTCAAGGGCGTTGTGAAAGATGCTACACCGGAAGGCGCCAAGGACGTGATGATTCTCGAAGTCTACATCAACTTCGACTATGACCAGACCGTCATTAAACCGGAATACTATTCGGCCTTGAACGAGATTGCGCGAGTCATCAAGAAAGCAGCGGCAAAGAATCCAAACGTGACCGTTTCTGTGGAAGGCCACGCTGACCGTCGCGTAAAGTCAGTTGCGTCTTACAACCAGAAGCTCTCCGAACGCCGCTCAGACGTCGTGAAGGGCTACTTGGTCAGCACGGGATGCGAAGGCTCCAAGATGTCAACCGTCGGCTATGGCTTCTCCCGTCCGAAAGTCCCGCATGACCTCATCAACGGCACACCTGAAAATCGTCGCGTGGATGTCTTCATCCATGGTGTCGGCGATGAAGCCAGCCGCAATGAGCTGCGCAAGAAATAGATGATGCATGAAGACTGACAAGGGCGTGATTCAATAAAATTGAGTCACGCCTTTATTATTTGTAACCTCATGAAAAAAATACTCTGCCTCGGTTTGACCCCTGTTCTTCAACGTACCCTGCTTTTTGATGCAATTGCCATCAATGAAGTCAATCGCGCCAGACTTGCCATTGAGAGCGCCGCAGGAAAGGCTCTTAATACTGCTCGGGCGCTCTCCGCACTCTCCATGCCAGTCCAAGTTGCGGGTCTTAATGGCGGCGCAACTGGACGCAAAATAGACGCGTTCTTGAAAACGTACGGTGTCTCCTCTGTTCAGACCTCCATGAAGGCGAACACGCGCATCTGCACCACATTACTGGATCAGCAGCACAACACCACCACCGAACTCGTCGAAGAAGCCCCCAATCCCGGTCGTGCCGCGCTCAAGCGTTTTATGCTCGATAATCTGGAGCGTATTGCCGAGGCCTCAGCGCTGGTCATCAGCGGCACCTTGCCACCCTTTGTTGATGAGACCTTCTATCTACCCTTTGTCCGCGAAGCGCATAAACACGGCATCCCTGTCATCATTGATTCACATAAAGCGCCGCTCCTTCACGTGCTTTCTGAAAGACCCCTGCTCGCGAAGCTCAACCGACAGGAGTTGGCGATCACCTTCAAACGTGAAATCACAAGTGAAAAACAGATAGTGTCCTGCATGAAGGAACTGCTGACCATGGGCGCTCAGAATGTCGTGATCACGCAAGGCGCAAAGCCCACTTATTTGATGACCCATAATGGCAAGTACTGGCGACTCACGCCTCCCAAGCTCGACCAGGTGCTCAATCCGATCGGAAGCGGCGACTGCACCACCGCCGGCATCGTCTGCAAACTCATGAAGCGCCGTCCACTTCCTGAAGCCATCGCCTTCGGCCTCGCCTGCGGCACGGCTAACGTCACAACCCAAACCCCGGCTGACTTTGATCCGCGCCATGCGCAAACGCTTATGAAGTTGGTAACTTCACTGGGATGACGGAATATGGGAATGTTGGAATAATGGGGAAATGCAAATTGCAACTCCTTCCCGTATTCCGACATCCTATTATTTCTTACTCCAAAAATCGCGTTACCCACTCACGGTGCTAACGTGTGAGAAATGACGGTGTATGGCAAAGCGGAACTGGATAGCGGGATAGCCGATGATCAACGCAATCGCGGGCGTATTGCCAGGCGGTATTCCCAATCGCCTGCAAAGCGCCTTATTACGCTGAAGGATCGGCGGCGCTCCACCAATGATCGTACTGCCAAGCCCCATGGACTCCGCCGCCAGCATGGCATATGTGCAGGCAATGGACGCATCCACCGCATCCGCATAAGCCGAATGGTGGAAGAGCAGAAGCGCCGGTGCATCATAGAAGAGTTTGTCTTGTCCTGCCTGAGAAGACTGGACATACGCCTCTGCAAGAGGTCGGACAAAGTGTGCAAACAGCTCACACTTCTCCTTCCCTACAAACGGACGCATGAGTGTGAGCACCCAAGGCTTAAATAACGTGAGGAAGCCTTCATAACCCCTGATCACTTTGGCTGCTAGTTGACGGATTGCCGGGCGGCCGCACACCATCACGCAGCCCACATCCCACGGTGGAATACCCATCGGCGCCATGGACGCCATACCCACGATACGCGCCAGAAGTTTTTCATCCACCTCCTGCTCAGTGAACTGCCGGACACTGCGACGGCTGAGCATCAGATTGGAGAGCATCTCTGCATCAGCCCGTTTTTCTAAAGCAGGCAGAGGCGTCACGTCATCAGGCGAGATACCGCGTCCATTCACACTCACAGCTCCAACCGGACACACCATCATGCAATGGCCGCAGGCAATGCACCCGAAGGGAGAATCGGCGTGAACACAAACTTTCCCGTTGTCCATAACCAGCACAGCGGATGGACATATCCCGGCACACGCACCGCATTGCGTACAGATGTCAGGATTGATCCTGACACTTCCGGCTTCACGATACAGACTATGCATAATCGCCATAAGGTCACTCCTTCATCTTAATTGATTTCTACTTTCACCCCGGAGCAGGAAGGGTCAGTTGAAACCTTCAATGCACTCTTGCCGGATGTATTGCCCCGCACCACCAACCCTTTCACGCACTCAGCAGAGATGGGGCCACCACCCTCAAATGAATTATCCAAAATCCGGATGTTCTCATGCACTGACGCTTCGGACTTTTTCACTTTGATATTGGCCTGAATCTTGATACCGCATCCCACGAAGCGATTCCTCTGAATCAACAAATCGCGCACCGGGCTGGATTCCATCCAGCTCGACGCGTCGCCCTCCACCAGGATTCCCGACATCGCGCATTTTTCAAACGTGTTTCCTTCCACCACGATTTTGCCACGCGTGCCGAAAAGAAACCCGCGCACCGGGTCCATACTGACGTGGTTGTTGCGGACGGTGATGTTCGGATTCCATGTGAGGTTATCCAGCACATCGTTCGGCTCGAAGCGCAGCATCGGTCCGTCGAGGCCGATCAGCCAATCTTTATCGGATTTCCGTTCCACGACGGTGACACGCGGGCGGGGGTTCCCGGGATACTCGCGCATGGTAACTGGGCTCATGACCGCAATCTCATCGCCGGGGCCAAAGGGCGCGAAGCCGTAGGTTTGCGGGTGGACAAAGTGCGCCAGCAGTTGGTTGGCCCCGACTTTTTCAACAATCCGCAGATACGTTCCGTGGCAGTTGACCGCATCATCCTGCATGCCGGAGAGCCGGCAGGAATCGACGAGGATGTCACCCTTGCAGTTGGAGAACTGAAAGATGTCGGCCCAGGCCGGGCAGGTGCGAATCGTGTCTTTTGGAGGCGCGACATTGACCCGCTGGTAGGTAATCGTGTCGGCGAACTGGCTGACAAAGCCCATACCGGTCAATGCGTAAACATCGCAGTCGCGAAAAGTAATCCGGACACAGCGGGCATTATGAATGCCCACCATCACACGCCGTGTGTCGCGGAAGTGATAGTGGTGGGCGGCGGTCAAGCCGGGGGCCCCGGTTGTGTATTCGAGGCGGACCTTGCGCGCGCCCAAGTCGGTCGCCATGGCCTCGGTTTGCCCGGTCGCGTTCCAACCGAAGGGAGCGCCTCGCCGCCAAGCTCGTCTTTCGGCGGGAACCGCCTCCTGGCAGAATTTCCCGGGACCCCAGTCGCCGACCCAGGCGAATTTACCGTCTTTAATGAGGTAATCGGATTGCTCGGCAACTTGGATCACTGCATGGCTAGGGCCGGCTTCGAGCACGCGAAACTCCGAAACAGTCGGACGTTTCAAATCAAACACCAGGCCGGTGAACGTGATGTCCTCGGAGTGGTCGTTGAAAATCTGCACCATGCGCCCGTCGTAGAGGATGAGGGTTTTGCCCGGCCCCTCAACGCCGCCACCTTCCATCCTTAAGTGCTTAACGTTTTGAATCAAAATCCCAATGGGTTTTGGATCGGTGGAATCCTGTGAATTGGACACAAACATCGACAACCGAATCACATGATTAATCGCAATGGTGTGAACCCCAGGCAGAAACTGGATAACGATCGGCTTCTCGGCAGTCCCCTCGCCCGATGGCTTGAGGGTCTCGTCCTGGACACCCGGATAAATCACCACTTTGTCCCCTGCGGCCAGGCGCATCGCGTTCAGTTTTCCAAAGGTTTTCCATGGCTTACCGACTGGATTGGCGTCATCACCCTTTTCCGGATCGACGCTGTACGTGGTACGGCCGGGCGACTGGACGAGCTTGTCCTTCGCCAGATAGCGATCATTGGATGACTCGGCTGCCATAACGGACAGATTCAGACCCCATTGCGAAACCACGAAGATGCTGGATACGAGAAAAGATGAGACTAAAAATGGCTTGACGATATCATTCATACTTTCCACTGCTCCAGTCGTTTGAGAATCTCCGGTTGTTCGGAACATGTCATTTTGCACACATCAACTCCAATAACGAATGAGGATCTGCCTCAAACTGTTCATAGTTTTCGGGAGTAATAATCAGCGGTGTCGCGTCCGGGAAACAGTTTTGAAAAGCATTTATGCCTTTTCCTGTTCGCCTCTTGCCTGATTTGACCTCAATCGCAAATAGATGATCCTCCTCATAAACAAAATCCACTTCATCTTTTCCCTCCCGCCAGTAATACAATTTTCCGGGAAGACGGTTCAACACCAAGCCCACAGTCGTCTCAAAGAGGCGGCCGTAGTAGTCAGGCTCACGCCACAGGGCAGAAGATCCAGAATACGTACAGAGCGCAGGGCATAAGGGAAGGATTTTCGGGCTGGATGACTTTTTGAGATATTCCTTGCGGCTGTATTTCTCCAATCCCCGATAGAGATAGGCACACTCTAACAAGAACAAATAGTGCTTCACGAGTTCAACATTGCCCCGATCCTGCAACTGCCCCAGCAACTTGGTATAGCTGATCTCCTGACACGGATACGCCCGAATGATTTCCAGAAATTGTCGGAAGAGAACGGGTTTCGCCAAGGGTCTTAAACGAAAAATGTCCTTGTTCAAAATGTTTTCAATAATCGAATCACGCACATACGCCTGCCATCGTCCGACATCCTTTCGATAACGGTAACTTCCAGGATAGCCCCCTTGCAAAACGTATTGTTCAAATGAAATACCGACTTGCTTTGACTCCGCTGCATCCCAATGATGGACACGCAAGACTTCATAACGGCCTGCCAGACTCTCCTTCATGCCCTGCTGAATCTCAAACGAACTCGATCCCAACACAACCACATGAAGACCTTTCGTGTTATGATTATCCCACAGGTTCTTCAGGGACTCCTGCCAGCGGTCCACCTTTTGAATTTCATCAATGACAAGAATGGAGTGCCTCGGCAACAACAGTGCTCGTTGCCACTGTTCCAATAGCCAATGCGCGTTCGGGGCCACGAGCTCATCCGCGCTCACATAAAGCGACTGAGCCTTCACCTGTGCAAGACACTGCTTGACACCGGTTGTTTTACCAACCTGCCGCGGGCCTAGAACAGCTTGAATGAGAACGTCTTTTTCACGCAATCGATTGGCTAGCGTCTTTACAAATGCCCTAACAATAGTCTTCATAACCTATCCCGTTTTACTTTTGATAGATCAGCCTATCATTTTTGATAGATCGACCTATGAAATTGAAATCAGTATAGATCCTTCTGCCTTAAAAGTCAAGGGGCGGGCAGGTCAGGGGGCGCAGTTCAGATTCATTGACTTGGGTATAAAAGCTGGGCGAATAGGCGTCCCCGCCTGTTCTGTGACCGTACAGCACCTGTCGAAGCGACTATCAGATCGTAAGGCTCATACACCAGACGCTTCCGCTGTACAGGCGAGGACGCCTATACGCCCAGTACTTGCACCGAAACGGAAATGCGCCCCAGGTCAGGCGTGCTGACAGGTGCTGACAGGGGGACAGACAATGCTTTAACCCTGCGGCTTCGAGGCACAGGTACAGCCCGTGGGCTTCATCGGGTCAGCATGATTTTGCTGTACTCGTCCATGGTCAACCAGAAATCGCTCTTAGTCGCCGGCCAGATCATGATGCTCTTCCGCCCCTGGCCGTCGTCGTCGTTCACACCGACCTCCAGCCCCATCACCTTTTTGGGCTTCAAGTCCACGCCGGGCAAGACGAACCCGATCTCCATGATGTACCCAGTAGCCGTCTTCTTGACGGCTACTTCGCCCGCCCATTTCTTGGCGAATTCGTCGCTGTGAGGCTTATCGGTGGCATATTTGTCGCGGTGATCAAGATAGACCCTCGGCGGCGTTGTGGGCAGGAAGTGCAACTCGTGGCCCATCATCTCCTTGGGGTCGCATTTCGAGATCCAATCGGGGCGGCCATCCATGACCTTGACCCGCTGCCCGCCGCGGTCTCCCCAGTCCAGGAACATTTCGACGCTGTCGTTGAGAAACGAGGAAGGCTGGGTCGGTTCGAGCACCTTGTCGTCGGTGACCTCGAAGAGGAAATAGAGCTTGTTGCCGTGCCAAGCCGCGCGCCACGAGTAGCTCAAGTCGCTATTCCCTTTCCAATTTTCCCGCGTCATGCCCTGGCCGAACCAGAGATGCCTCTCGCCCTGGACGACGGTAGCCGGGACTCCCTTCCAATCGACCGGATCAGCGTCGACGACGATTTTGCGTTCCGGGAGGTCGAGGCTATTTCTTGATTCGAACCCCAAATCTTCTCCGTCGTGGAGCACCACACCGATCTGTTCCAGGCTACCGTGGCGGCCGTTGTACCAGAGCAGCCATTTTGAGCCATCGAAGATGGCATACGGTTTGTAACACGCGTCGTGATCCCATTTGTCTTTGCCAGGAAAGATGATCGGGTTGGCGGGATGGCGCTGCCAGTTCGTGATGCCATCCTTGCTGCGGGCGAGGCAGATCCGCGCTGTGGGCTCATCCTGAAAACCGATGTAAAACATCACATACCAGTCACCGATTTTCTCGACCTGACAGGCCGTCACCTTATGTTTCTCCCACGAGTTCTTGGGTTCGGCGGAGAAGATCGGGTTGCCCTCATGCTTCTTCCAGATCAACCCGTCGGGGCTGGTAGCGTACCCGATGGCATTCGGCTCGTTTTGTTCACCGCCTGAATACCACATACGAAACTGCTTAGCCGTTTCATCCCAGAGCACCGAGGGACACATGACGGCAATGTTCCTTTCCCAGGGTTGATCGGCGGACAGCACCGGTTTGTCGCTCATGCGTTTCCACGTTACGCCGTCGGAACTGGTGGCGTAGCCGATCCATGAGCGGCCCTTGGCCTGGCCGGTGTACCACATGTGATAACCCTCGCCACGCTTCAGAACATACGGCCGGTTAATGTCGTTCTCCCATCCCGTTTCCGGCCGCGGACCGAACACGGCCTGCGGCGGCTCGCTCCAGTGGATGCCGTCCTTGCTCTCGACAAGCGCAATGGATTTCTTGGGACGCCACGAAAGCCACATCCGATAGGTGTCTCCTTCCTTTAAGACTGAAATGTCGAAGCACGTCCCGTACTTTCCGCCCATCACCGGATTGCCCTCGAACTTCTTCCAGCCACCCGATGTTTCTTTTTGCAGGGCATCGGATTTGACAAGCCCCATTTCAATGAGTTGCAGTATCAAATCAGAAACCATCTCACTGGTATAGGGATTCCCGCGCCATTCAAATCCATTGTTACGTTCCAACCAAGGATCGGAAATCGCCTCGGTCATGGCACCCTTGTACGGGCCGTCAACAACCTGAACGTAGAAATTGAGTTGCATCACCCGATTCTTAAGCTGTTCGAAAAGCGGATTGGCGGTTTTTTTGAATAGCCGATCCAGGCATTCAATCTTACGATTACCGTAGCTATAGACGGAGTACTGGTTGAAGTGCTGCTGTTCGCTGTGAGCGCCTTGTGTGGGATTCTTAACCCAACTGAGCTGTTTCGGACACCAGTACAGCAAACCATAATAGGCATTGGCCACAGCCCGGTTCAGGCTCTCCTTGTCACCTGTCCGGTCGTGCTTGTCCAGCCAGTATTCCACCACAGCGTAGACGCTATCCTGCTCAAAATCGCCGGGCGGCAGATCCGGATGCGCTCCGGTGTACCAGAAACGGTCTTCAACGTCCTTGCGCAAAAACTTCTCCATATCAGCGCTTAATTTCAGATACCGTTCATCCCCGGTGATCCTTGCAATGATTGGCAATCCTACCAATGCCCGGCCACATACTACGGAGAAGGACTTTTTGCCGGTTTTGATGTCGACGCACTGTGGTAATCCGCCGTCCGGATTCTGCTGGGACTTCACCCATTCGAGCGAGGCGATGGCGGCCTTATACCAGTCCTGGCGGTCAATTCCTTCTTTTTCCTTCACCCGCTGCCAGGTCTGCAAAATGTAGCGCGCCATCCAGACGTTGATGTCCACCTTATAGCCGTCATGGCTCCAATCCAGACTGCAGAACACCGGAACCGCCCGCTTGAAATACCAGCTCGTATGGAACACGCCACTCGGCTGCTGCCCTTTGAGGGCAAAGTCGATCTGCTCGAAGGCGCGGTCCCGCCACAGTTTGTCGCCGGTGATCTCATACTGGCGATACTCGTAGTAGGCAATGAACGGATTGTTGCCAACATAAACAAACGGTGTTCCCTTGTGATGCTCGTAACCAACGCCCGGCTTCCAACTCTCCATGTTTCGCCGGCCTTCTAGGGCGAGATCAAATGCCTCCTGCGGCGTGCGCACCTTCAGTGAATCGTCCACCTTGTAGTTGTTGACCTTGATCCAGGTCTGCATGATTTCCGTGATGGCACCGGCAAATTCACCCGCATCACTCAGGAACAGTTGTAACGGCATTTCATACTTTATCCCGGCGGCCAGTTTACCTCCACCCATGCGGAATTGCGGCGCAATCGAGCGGTTGGCGAAATGAAAATCCGTTTTCCCGGTCCACGTGGTCGGGTTCAGGTAATCCGAATTGCTGTCAATGGCGAACAGGGCGACCAACGACTGATCGGGCCGGTACACCAGCACGCCCGGAACGCCGCAGTAGCGCATCGGAGAGATGGAGACCTTTTCGCTATTCCCTGCCCACGGATAACTCTGCACGCGCCAATCGTTGGCAAAACCATCATGATAAGCCAAGCAGACTTCCCAGTCATTGAGATCCTTGTCGACCGACCACGAGGTTGTCCACCGTACAGCAGCGAGCGTTTCATCCAGGGCCACATAAACGCTATAGGTGAATGTCACCCCATCAACATCAACGTTCCCGGTCATCTTCGCTGTCCGGGTGTCAACCTGTTTTGCATCACCTCCGGCAAGCCACCGTAGCGCTCCAGTCTTTCGATTCCTTAGACTCATCAGTCCCTTCGTCCCAGACGCCTCAATCGGTTTTCCGTTTAGGGCCAAAACTCCAAGCGCCCATCCGTTATCACCCTTCGATAATTGCCACGATAGTCCTCCGCCATTATGCAAATTGATCATGTCCTTTTGCAGGGCATCGAATTGGGGTGGCGACACACGTGGCTGATCTGCCGCACTCACCATTGAGGCAAACGCCAAGGCAATACAAGACATGGTAAAACGAGTCATTTTATTCTCTTTTTTCTGGTTGCTGGTTGTTTTAAACATCGTCATTTCAATTTCCTTTGAAGCCCGCCGGTCATCTTCGCCAGCGTATCAGAGGCTGCGATTTCTTTACCGTCGGCCAATACCCTGAGTCCTTTTCCCCTGTTATAGCGCTCACCGGTCTTGTCATAGAAAATGGTCAACAGGCGACCGTGGTAGGACACACGATCCAGACAGAAGTAGTCCCAAGATTGCGGCACGAGCGGATTGACCTCCACCGTATCGTCGGCCCTTGGACGCAGGCCGATCAAGCCGCTGATGACCAGATCGCAGTAGGTCGAATGGTTGTAATCTTTGCCTCGTTCTTCGCCGCCTTTTCCGGCATCCCACGTGCCGTTCTTCCACGTCTTCAGGCGCGTCCTGGAAATCCAGTCGCCGTTGGTGGGGTTCAGGTTCTCGTCAATCCACGGCACAACGCGTCCGTCATCCAGCTTCAACTGGTGCGACTTGGCGTAAATCTTCAGCTGTTCAAAATAGTCCTTTGATCCGATCACTTCCTGCGCCGGACCATTCAGCAGGTTCGCCAGACCGGTAAGCGTAACAGCGGTTGCATAGGGCCAGCTCGGACCGTTCCACTGGCATTCATGGCCTTTATAGGAAATGGCAAATTTGGGATGTCGCTGTTCAGCGGTGGTGGGGCCGTAGGGCGCGTAGAATCCCTGCGGATCCATGAGTTGTTTCCATGCGACTGCAAACCTCGGATCTGCCATGTTGAAATACCACGGCGTGTAACCGTATTCCTCGCGTACATCCGCAAACTTCTTGTTTTCACCGCGCGGTAAGACCTTGAAGAAATTAGCGTCGGCATCCCACAATTTCTCTTGGACGAGCTTCTTGATTGATGCGGCCTTATCGCGATAGCGACCAGCAACATCCGGCTTGCCTGCCAGTTCTGCAATCCGTGCAATTGCCAGCGCGTCGCCAAATTGATAACCGTTGATCGTCGTGCGGTAGCCACTGCCGCCAATGGACATCTCACCGCCATCGCGATCATCTATCTGCCAGAAGAGTCCGTTCGCATCAAGATTTGACTTCTCCCATGCCTCGTAATTCCGGATAAGCTCCGGCAAAAGATCGAGCGGCAGTTTCTTTTCACCTGTAACACAGTAACGCGCCCATATTGAATCAGCGACCCAGAAGCTATAGCGCCGCGGGTCGCCGCCGCCGTGGAACCAGAACCGCGTATAGTCGTCGAGATACTTGGGATCCGCCAGCCAGCGGCCTTCATACAGGTGATGCCCCGCCGCGCAACTGATGGAGTTGTATTTTCCAGCCCAAGAAACATTGGGCAGAAACTCATCCACGATAAAGCCAGCGGGCGTCTGTTTGATATGTTTCCGATACGTCCACCAGCGGAAGTAATAGGTCTTCAGAATCTCCTCGTCCGGACAGTCCAGCAGCGGGATGTTAGCCTTCAGAAAATCCCAAGCCAGGGCATTCGAGAAGGCATTTTTGTACAGCTCGTGGTCATTGCGGGCAAAGTCCTCGGCGTAGTGCCGGAACGTCTCAGCCTTGAGCACGCAAGCCTGCGCTGAAGCCGACGCCGACGCGTCTGCGGCATACAGCGCGGCCGGCTGTACCAACAGCAGGGCGACAAGGATGGAGGATACGATTTTGATCAGTATCATTGTCGCCATTAAAAGATGCGAATGAGCGTTCCTAGTGGCTTATCCATAATAACCTGGTTATTGAGTACTCTGATGCGGGTAGAAGGAGGGGCACCGTTGATCACCCAGCTTCCCAGCGTACCGTTGGCCGCCGCGACTCCGGCACCGGTCGCAAACGTGAACAGCACCGCCGGATTGGGCAGCGTGCCGGAGGTCACTTGGCTGACATTCACCGTCGCCATTGTCGGCAAGTTAAGCGTGCCCGTCACATTGATCAGATCCTGCGTGGTGCCGCTGTAGTTCCAATAGACCTTAGCCCCTGCATTCAAGGTCAGATTGTTGGCACATGTCAGAGTGCCGACGTCATTCGTACCTCCGCCGGAAACCCCGGCGCCGGAGGCGACCACGACCGCACCGGTCACACCCCCGTTCCCGGCAAGAATCTGGTTGTTCGTGAGGGTGTACCCCGAGGTATAGGCACTCACATCGAACACGGTGCCTCTCGTCACATTGATTACGGCCGAGTTGCTGATCGACCCCGTGGCTAACAGTCTCAAGGTGCCATTGCTGATCGTTGTGCTGCCCTTATAGGTATTGTTCGCGCCGAGCGTCAAACTGCCGGTGCCGAGTTTGGTCAACCCGCCATCCGTTGCGCCGGCAGTGCCGTTAAGCAGCGCTTGGTTATTTGTTACCGCCACGGCGCTACTGTCAATGACCGCGCCGCCAGCCAGCACGTTGAAGACGGTGTAACTATAATTAGCCACAGTGTTATTGGCGGAGAATCGCAGGGTGCCACCATTGAAGTTGACCGTGCCTGTCCCAGTCCCCGTACTCGTCGTAAACGCCGGGACGGTCAGCACACCGCCGCTCAGGTTCAGAGTAGCACTAAAGCTGCTACCATATACATAAGTGATCCGGAGAGGGGAGGCAAACGTGACCTGCGCGTTGTCCGTAATGGTGACCACTGGTGACCACGTGCCGCCAAAATTATTCTGATTCCCGGAAGTGCCGACTGATACCACCGCATTTCCACTCGCAGTAAAAGTGTGCAAGGCCGGAATATACGCGCCATTCGTCAGGATCAGGCTGCCCCCGCTGATGGCGTAGGTCGGCATGTTATAAGTGCTACTAGTGTCGAAAGCGGCATTGCCGTGAATGATCACCGTGCCTCCGTATTGGGACACCGCCCCGCCGCCACCACCGCCGAAGGCGACAGGACAGTTGATGACCATGACTGTACCGTTGCTGATCGTTACTGTAAAAGGATTCCCAGTGGGGTTTATAGCAGTGGGGCAGTTGGAGATTACGAGACTCCCGCCGTTGAGGCAGAGACTGGCAGAATCCCAGTACGGTTTCGATATGCCTGAGTTGCAAACACTCACGGTTGATCCATCGTTAAGGATGATACCGCCAGCGCGCAAGCTGAAGCCGTTGGTTACATTCAGAGTTGCTCCGCCATTGATAGTCAACTTCGCATTACTGTTGGCGGGCATATCAAGACTTGCCGCGTTCCATTGGGTATTGGAATAAAGATTCACGATGTCGCCATTATTCCACAAAGCCCCTATCGTTACGGGTCCGGAAGTCAGGGTGACATTGGTAAGGTTGAGGACATTACCTGCACCATTATTTTTATTGAGCATCACCGTGCCCAAGTTCATGGTGTTGTCGCGCAGCCAGGTAGTGCCGGCGCCAGTCGACGTCAGTCCGGCTGAAAGGGTGTTAGCGCCGGAGAGCGTCAGGGTGCCGGCACCGCTACTGGTGATGCCATAACCCAACGCGCCATCTGTGATGTTGCTGGTGATGGTGATGGCGCCACCGGACACCGCGTTAATGGTCAGGTTGGTGGCCAGAGTGATGGGCGTGTTGAGGGTGAGTGTGCTGGTTCCAGCATTGGCGATCGACGGCAGGGTGCCGCCGCTGGTTTTTGTGAAGAGCAGGGAGTTGCCGCCGGAGGCAGAAAGATTCACGGCGTAGTTCGGCACCACATTCAACTGGTTGAGCCAGAACGCACCGGACAAATCATTAATACTATTGTCGATAGCTGTGGGCTTGAAGACGATCACGGCTTCCGATACGCCGCCGGTGGGGGGCGCAGAGCCCGTCCAGCTTCCTGCCGCACTCCAATTTCCAGACACCGAATTGGTATAGTTCGCAGCCCCCACCGCCACAATAGAAGCCGTCAGGCCGGTGGGCTGCGTCAGGGTGTAGTTGGCCTGCGAGGTCGCGTCAATGGTGGAGGTGGAGGTTACGGGTTTGTTGATCCCCGGGTTCGCGTCTGCGAAAGTGCCGGACAGTGTCAGCGTCACCGAGTCGGGGCTCACCACTCCGGCGAGCGTGCCGGTGAGGGTGGCGGTGTTATTGCCGTTATCAGTTTTGTTCTGCGCCGCCGCGTTGGGGATGGTCAGTGCCTTCTTGGCCACCGTTTGAGTGCCCAGGGCCGTTGATGTGCTGGAGGCATTGCCACTGTCGCCTAGGTAAACGGCCACGATGTTGGCGTAGCTACCCACCGTCAACGCGTTCAGCGGGTTGACGGTCACGGTCACGGAGCCTCCGGATAGGGTGCCCGTGCCAATCTCGGTGCCGCCGAAACCGCCGTTCCTGATCTTCACCGTTCCGGACGGGTTGGCGCCGGTCACCGTCACGTCAAACTGCAACGCATCGCCGTAGGTCGAGGAGGAAGTCCATGGACTACGCAGCGCCAGAGTGGTGGTGGTGCCGACGGCTGGCAAGGTGACACTCTGGCCACCGGGCAGCGTGCCGGTGCTGTCGTCGAAAGTGCCGGTGGCGGTGAATACCGCTGTGACCGTGTGCGTTCCCACCGGCAGCGCGCTGGTGGCGATGGACGCGGTGCCGGTCGGGCTAGTTCCGGTGGTGACCGTGACCGGCGCGCCCAAGGCGACGCCATTGGTCATGAACTGAACCGATCCCGTGGGAACAACCGCGCCGCTGGCCGGAGCGATCGTCGCCGTGAAGGTGACCGAATCGCCGACGGTGGACGGATTGGCCGAAGAGGCCAACGTGGTCGTTGTGGCGGTGTTCGTGGTTGTCAACGAGAAGTTGTCGAACCGAACCCACGTGGGATTGACGGTGATGACGAACGCGCCCTCGATCAGGCCGAGCTGCACGGTGCCGCCGAGGTCGGCGCGGGTGAGGTCAGTGCTGCCGCCGAACCATGCCTGTTTCGTCCAAGTCGTCCCGTCGCTACTGGTATACCCATTGAATACGTTGCCGGTGCGCGTCAGCCGCAAGTATTTCCCGCCGCCGGCGGTAAACTGTGTTTCGGTCTGGGCGTTGTTATTGACGCTTACGAGCCCGTTATAGAGGTTGAACCATTTATAGGTGACCATCACGAAGTCCTCTCCCGCGTCACCGTCGGCATTGGCCGGGTTCAGGCGGACCAGCAGCCCGGCAATCGTATAGTTGGCCGTTGTCCCGGCGGTCACCTGGACGCGGGCATCGAAGTCGCCGGTCACGCTTTTGTAGAGGAACGGGGCAGTGGCCTTCGTGCCTTCCCAACCGACCGCACCGTTGGTGGTAGTGCCGATGGTCAACTGACCCGCAGTGCCCGTCGTATTGAGAACGTTGGCGGCTGATTGGTTGTAAACCCCGTCCCAGATCGTGCCGCTGACGCCTGCCGTCAAGTAGTCGTGGGACGTGCTGAAATCATCGGTGACGGTGACGGTACCCGCCCCCGCCGTTCCCGCCGCCAGCGCGAGACACACCGCGAACATACCCATCCATGCAACGCTGACCTTCCGTGAAACCTGTGCCCTATTTCTTGTGTTCATACGACTCTCCTGACTCCTGTTTTTCGTGTTCATACGACTCTCCTACCTGTAGATAAATGTCCGAAGTTGAAAAAAGTGGGATGAAATAGTTTAAAAATCTTTTCGTGCCTTACTTTCCGGCCCTGTAATGGGCACTCACTTGCTCTGGGCTGAGGACGTGATCGTAAATGGCCAACTCGTCCAACTTGCCATCCAAAAAGCTACGCTCATTGAGTTCCTTGCCTTTTTCATCGAGGGGACGCACTGAAACCCCTGCTTTCGCCGATCGTAGACAGCCTCCGACTTCAATATCCATCGGATTGTTGATAGGTCCGCCGCTGTCGTCCATCGAGACGGCAACAACACCGTCGACGTAAAGCCGGTTGGCACCCGCGCTGTCGCGGGTCCACACCAGGTGATGCCAGACTCCGTCGTTGATCCTGAACAACGAGCCCATGAGTTGATCCTCCTTCTTGGTTGGAGAACGCCACTCTTGCTGCGACCCGATACCGACGATCACGCGGCCCTCGTTCTGCCCCGGCGTGAATGAGCCGCCGGCAAGACTCCAATCAGCACCGAGACCAGGCACATCCTTGCTGACAAGTACCGCATCCCCCGGCCAGTACGTGTTGCTCCAATTCTCGCTGGTGCAAATCCAGAACTCCACCGAGAGGCTGTTCAAGGATAAGCCCGCATCATGCGGTACGCGCATCAACGCCGAAGAGCCATCGAAGCACGCCGCCCGCCCACCGATGCCTGGCACCCCAGGAACCGAGCGGACATTGCCGTGATAGCTGCCCGCGCGACGGAGACCGGAACAGTCGACCGTCACCGTGTTGTTGCTCATCGCCTCTTCTTCGAAACGCCAGAACCCAACCGGCCGGTCCGCCAGCACAAGCCGGGCATAAGAGTTACGAACATCCTGCGGCTCCTCTTTCGGCAGGCTTCGTACAAAACCTTCACCCACCGAGTTGGTGCTGAACAGGGTCGCGCGTCCGTCCGCGTCGATCTGCAATTGCTGTCCTGCCAGCAACTCCGTGGCATTGCGCACGTCACCCGTGCGCGATATCTGCTCCATCAGTTCTTGAGAAGACTCCACTTTCACCAAGCCTGTGAAGGTGTGGACCTGGCTCGCGCCGGACTCCTCGGCCCTGATTCCAAACTCGGTTCCGAAATCCACCACCCGTGAGCTGGGCGTTTGGACGACGAACCCGATGGCTTTCTTGGGAACCATGCACGTTACCGCGCCGGTTCGAAGGAAGGCCCGGTCACGCGACTGGATCTCCAACACACTCGGCCCCTCCAAGATCATCCGGGCGCCGCTGTCGAACTCGATTTCGCACAACCCTTGAACCAACTGAACCGTTCCGCACGTCAGACGGGTTCCGACCGCCGTCGCCTGCCGGCTGGTGCCCCACAGACATTTCACCGCATTGACCAGCGTGGCCACCTCGTCGGGTCGAGAAACGAAGGCCCTGCCCGTCACCTCCTGCCGTCCGCCCTGTGACTGGAACCGCAGCACCGCGCCCACCCCCAGCAAAAGGGCAACCGAAGCCGCCAGCGCCAGCCAGCGCAGCGGGAACCGCGTAGCCTCCTGATACGGCACCGTCACCGGCGCGACAGGCTCTTCCTTCTCATCGAAAGTCCCGACATGTTCGGATTCCCCCCGATAGCGCCACAGCATGCGTGCATGCAGATGCATGTACTTCACGTAAAACTCCCGTGCGGCAGGATCCGCTTTCAACCTCTTTTCCAGTTGTGCGTCCTGCTCCGGCGTCGCACGCTCCTCGAGAAGCGTATCGATGAGTTCTTTCAGAACCTCTTGCTCTTTGGCGTGTATACTCATGTGCAAATCTCCTCTGACAAACGGCGGGTGATGCAGTCATACAGCAATCCGCGAATCCGCCTCAATTTCTTATAAACCGTATCCATCGGACACTGGAGATCTCTCGCCACGTCCTTCACAAAAACACGTGTCTGGTAACAGCGCTCTACCAAATCACGCTCTTCCGTCGGTAACTTTTTCATGCACTGTTCAAGCGCACTGGCTCGGCGCTCCAATTCATCGGCTTGGTTTAACTGCTCCTCGGCAATATTTTCCAGCAGCTCTGCATCCCAATTCACGACGGGGCTGCGCGTCTGCCGCTTGCGGTGATCCAACACCTTATACAAGGCAATCCGGCACGCCCAAGCGTAAAAACTCGTGCCGGGCTGGAACTCACTAAAGCGCCGAAACAGCACAAGATAAGTCTCCTGCAGAATATCATCCGCATGTGAATGATTTCTCAGCAGGGAAATGATAAACCCATAAAGACGAGCTTGGTTAGCCAGTAGCAACTGAATGAATTGTTCGTTGGTTTTTGTATCATCCATATACATCTCCCGTGAGCCACACCTCGTTGAATTCCGATCACAACCATCATTACTTTCTAGCTTACCTCATTATGTATATTGACACCATAATTAAAAATGTGCGTTAAAATTCAAAAAAATGTGAAGCGAATACGCTTGTACCTTATTGCGTGATTGCCTTATTGCCTTGTTTATTGAAAACTGCGGCTCACCAAGATCCGGTCCGGCAGTGGCCGGACCGGACCCTACCTTTCGACGAGGACTTGGGACACGGGACCTGGGACTTGCAGGAACAGTCGCGTTTTCGTACTAGCGACTCAATCGGTCAACCTTGTCAATGCGGTCAGTCGCGTTAGTCGCTCACTCAGTCAATCGGTCAAGGGGTCAATCCGTCACAAACCGAGATAGCGCGTAGCGCGCAAGGTAGGTAGAACCGCCTGCCACGCCGTAGCCGTAGTGTAGGCAGCCAGGCGCTCGTCCCTCCCAAAAGCGACTTCTCCCACCATTCCATTATTCCAGCATTCCAATGCCGTTAACGCTTACTCGACTGCTGTTTTATATTTGATGCGCTTGTTCATGTAGAGGTCATATTTTTCGCGCTCGCCGTCACTCCAGGCGCCAGCCTCCGTATAGTTTTCGCAGAAGGGCACGCAGAGGTCAACCCACATCGCGATAACAGCGACTTCTTGGGCTGTGATGGTCTTGCAATGGCCAGCATCCAGCTTTTTAAAGAACGGACTGGTATTCGATCCTTTGAAATAGGGCGGAATCAGTTTGACCGTCGAAGCCGCAGTGATCCAGTTTAGCAACTCGTGGTCTGCATTGCCGCGCCAACGCTGGCCCCCCTTCTTCTCATCTGAACGTGAATGAGTCAGTGTCAAATAGGACTGCAACCAGGTGCGTTTCGCACCCGAGTCCAATACAGGCGTCTTTGTCAAATCATAGGTTCCTGGAAGTTTGTCTCCCTTTCCATCATGACACTTCACGCAATGACGGTCGAGAATCGGCTGAACTTCCTTGGTAAAGCTGAAGCCGCGCTTGGGCCCATTGATCGGTGCCAAGGCCTGTGCGCCTGTGGCTAGCGCTTTTGTGGTGCTTTTCTTATAGCTGGAGGGGACGCTATTCTTATTCTCATGGCATCCGACGCACGAAGCATTCTCGCCCTGTTGAAGTGTTGTCCAGCTTCGCATGGTCTGAACCATACGTCCCTTTTCATCCAGCAAAATAAAGTAAATCGGCTTGCAGGATTCTGTCTTGAAGAAGACAGATCCGTCCTCGTAGACCTTTGCATCGCCCACGAGTATCTTCGGATCCCACGCGCCATTACCAATCGCAACAGGCGTACTCACCAGCGCACCGCCACCCGGCCCTCCATTGCCATTATTGCCAATGCCTGCCACGCGGAATTCAAGCTCAGCAACGCGCAGCGTCTTAATGGTGCCGCGCTTTACATCCTTCATGGGCTCGCCTTCATACACGTCCTGAATATAGAAGGAACCCTCTCGCTTGCCGTCCTGCACCATGGAGGGGCGTTGCAACGGACGCTTACGTGGAACAAGCGGCACCGCACGTCCGCAAGCCAAGCCCAGACGCGAGGCAAGTATCTCACGTTTGCCATCGATATCCATCCAGTAAATACCAAAGCCTGTCTTGCGATCACGGTCACGACGACCTCCGCCCTTCGCGCCCCAGCCGATGGGATTGTACGTCACCACCAGTTGCTTCTGGTCGATCGGATAGGGATAAGCAAAGAGATCGTTTTCTTGTCCATAGCCATCGATGCGGATCGGATCTATTGCCGGCGGCGGACGGACAGGCGCCACAATCGTGATGCCTTCCGTTTCTTGACGTCCCTTGGCGGGCTCAATGAAAATCAGCTCGCCCGGCTGGAAGGAGTGATGTCCCGTTGCAATAGCAAAGATGTTCGGCGACCCCGGAACAGCGCGGGCATGCGCAATGGTCGTCGGAAACCAGGAATTTTCGCCATAGACCGCAGTCTGTGCGGTGCCGTCTGGGAACATCTGGAACAAGGGCTGAGGATACATCTGGGAACGGTCATTGTATTCCCAGCGCGTGTACAGAATGCGGTTGTCCCACGTGAGGGTCGGATAGTTATCATGTACTTGGTCAAAAGCCATGCGCCGAATGTTTTTCCCGTTGGCGTCGCACCCATACAGGTTACTCACCTCTGTCCACCAGCAATCAACCGTCTGCATACAACGCGAAGAGTTAAAGATAATCTTTCCATCGGCAAGATAACACCCTTCATAATCTGCGACCCCCACGCCCTCCGTAAGCTGACGCATCTCTCCAATCTTCGTCCCAGTAGCATCCAAGGTGCATTCATAAAGATGGTAGTCATCCTCGCGGTCAGACTTTTTCCACGAGAACATGATCTTCTTGCCGTCAAAGTCCACATCGACATCACGAATGATTCCTTCCTTTGTCTCCAAAAGAATGGTCTCTTTCCAAAGTCCGTCCGGTGTCGCGTCTGCAAGGCAGAGCTGACCGCCAGCCCCAAAATTGCGTTCCGCCTGAGCATCAGAGACGGCTTCCGTATAGGCATAGTGTGATCCGCCCATCACAAAGTGACGCGCATAGACAAGCCTCGGCATGCCGCTAAAAACAGGTTTCAGACGAGCGGCGCGACGCGCCAAGCAAACCTTGCGATAAAAAGCGAGCATGGCCTTTACGTCATTTCCAGCAGGTACTTGCTCGGTATTCCATTTGCCACCCACATTCGTCCGCACGTCAGCCAGAGCCGCTTCCATGGCAACCTTCAGTTGCGCAACGCAATCCCCCTTATTTAGCAAGGCCATTCCATAATTATCCTTTAAATCTTGGCGCAACCAATCAGCCAGCAACTCATCGCTCGTCTCAATCGCATCCCAAAGCTGATGATATGTCTGAGCCTTCTTCTGTAAGGGTTGCCCCAACAACTGTTCAACAAAAACAATAGCTTCTTCAGGGGACGAGACGGACGGACGAGGCCCGATATTTACATCAATCCCCTGCCCGCCCGAAGTCTGCAAGCAATGAACAGCAATGAAATTCTGTCCCTCTTTCAGGGTCGCTTGCGCCTCCTTCGAGATGGAAAATTCACGATATTCCGTAATATACCCCTTCGTCTCACAAGCCTTTAAACCATTGATATAGACGGTCGCATCCTCATCGTGGATCATCTTGAGGACACACGGGATTATCTTCTTAGGTTCCAATTGGAATGCGCGACGCATCCAAATATCTTTTGTGCGCCACTCGGTCTTCACCTCAATATTCGGCGTGCCGGGTGTACCAAAGGGGCTTTCGCCCTTCTTCCAGGCGTCATCCTTAAAGTCCTGCTTAAACCAATCGTCAGCAGGCTTTATAAAGGTATACTTCCACTCAACAGCCTGTGCAAAAAATGTCGCCCCTAAACACCCCATAACAAATAATACTTTTCTCATCCCTGTTTCCCCTTATCGTATGAACCTTGCCGCCTAAAGGCGGAACTCCAAACAAAACACTAACGCACTAACGAACTAACCTTCTCACCCTTCAACACCTTGATGATGTTGTCAACCGCCATGATCCCCATACCCTTGACTGCTTCAGCCGTATGCGCGCCCGTGTGCGGCGTAAAGATCACATTCTTCAATCCCTTTAGCGGCGACACCAACAGCGGCTCCTGCTCAAACGCATCCAACCCGAGGCCACCCAGTTGCCCGCTGACAACCGCTTGCGCAGCCGCCTCTTCATCAATGAGCCCGCCCCGCGCGGTATTGATAATGATAGCACCCTTTTTCATCTTTGCAATACGTTCCGCATGGATCATGCGTTTCGTCTCGTCGTTTAAGGGCACATGCAAGGAAACAAAATCAGATGTGGTGATCACTTCATCCATCGTCTTCTTTGCAATACCGTTCGCAGAAGCAAACGACTCATCAAAGAAGGGATCATACGCAACCACCGTCATACCAAAAGCGATTGCGCGTTTCGCAAGATTTTTGCCAATGGCTCCAAGGCCCACAATGCCGAGGGTCTTGCCATTCAGCTCCATACCCTCATTCCGTGGCCACTCCCCAGCCTCCACGGCCTTGTGCAGACGGGGAATATTGCGCGCGACACAGAGCATCAATGCGAACGCCAATTCGCAGACTGCCACGGCATTGGTGCCTGGGGTATTGGTCACAATAATACCTCTGCGCTTGCATGCTGGCAAGTCCACGCGGTCAACACCCGCGCCATAGCGACTAATGACTTTCAGACTTGCAGGTGCTTTTTCAATGACCTCAGCGGTGATGTAGTCGAGACCCGCCACATATCCATCTACCCCCTCAAGGCGGGCAAGGATCTCTTCGGGTTGAAGAGGCTTCCCTGTTTCGTTGTAAACCACTTCATCTGCAAATGCTTCAAGTGTTTTCCTGGCTTGCGCATTTTCAGGTTTCAGAAAAGATGTGGGCGTCGCTAATATTTTCATGGTCCCCTCCGTTACTTCCATTTCGGATTGTCAATCGCTGCGGGCAGACCATCCTTCTCAACCAGAAGTTTACGATAACCCTTGGTTTCAATGGTACCGTAATCATGTCCGGCGTCCGCACGAAAAACAAAGAACGTAAAAAGCGGCTCCGTTGCACTGACGTTGATACTGCGATGCGCATAGCGTTTAGGAACGTAAACAACCTTGCCGGGCGTCAATTCCTGCGCAGACCAATCGCCTTCAGGGTTTTCCAGCAACATATAACCATGACCGCCCATACAATAATAAATCTCCGCAGTATCCAGAATCGTGTGAAAATGTCCCTTGGTCATGAAATACTCATGCCCCACCTTTCCAGGATAAGTAATGGAACAGCCAAAGGCAAGGTCGCCCGCATGCTCTGGCACCCCCATTTCATGAAATTCATAGACAACAGGATCGCCCTGCTTGAGCATTTCTGCATACGCAACATCATCCGCAAACATGCCCTTCATCTGGCTTAATTTGCGCTGGGTTGTCGCCTTCTTGTCAGACGCTCCTGTCTTCAAATTAAAATCAATCAGAAATCCCCGTTCATAATCAAACGGATTTTCACTCGCATTAAAACTTGCCATATTCATCCTTGTCTATAACTTCAATGGAATTGCCTTATTGCCTTATTGCGTTATTGCCTTATTGAATTCGTGTGGTTCGTGTTATTCGATGCTAAAAAGTTACTCTTTCGTTTATGGCCGGGGTCTCACTGCCAACTGCTACTGCCTACTGCCACCCTGTCCGCCGTAGGCATCGCGAAGGCGGATGTGCCGCCTCGGGTGGCTGGCTTACCTTCTATTGAACTCAGATGCCACACGGTCACACTCTTTCAGCAAGGCGCCCTCGATCTTGAGATCAAACACTTCAGCAATGACCGATGTCCAACCGTAAATGAAGTACATCCAGCCATCCTCGACATAAAGGTTGCGGTCTGCCTTCTGCTCCAACCCCTGATGCATGAAGCGCAGGTCTCCGCGATAGTTAATCTCCCAAACTAACGCGTTTTGCGGAAACTTCGCGGCATCGGTCAGCGGAGATCCTGGACGGTCTTTACCGAGACCAGTCGCATTAATGATGAGGGATCCTTTGGGCATCTTGTGTAACACGGTGTCATTCTGCCCAGGATCAGGCGTGAGAAAATACTCACATACTGTCTGTCCCTTTGTATTGAGCAGGGTCTTATTGATATGTTCAATTTCATCCAAGCGAGGCTTGCTACGATTCGCAACAATAATCTTGGATGGGTAATTGCCTGCGAATGCATCGCGCAGAAAGTAAGAGCACATGGAAATCGCGCTGCCACCTGCACCCATGATAAAAACACCGGCCTCCGGATTAGTTTTCCAGTAATTTTTGGGGACAAATTCTTCAAGTGCCAAACCACAGGTAATTGGATCCTTGGCATGGCCGCACAATTTTGCCCCGCGCTTTGAAATGGAAGAGAGTTCGCCGAACTGCGTGGCATACGGATCAAGATAGTCGAACATGTCCTTGCAGGCGTCAAAGAGGTCAATCTTGTGCGTTGTCACCAGCGCACCCATGGAGAGCGGATCTTCTCTTAAAAACTTCACAACCTTACGATAAACTTCGGGGTCCGCATGAATCGTGATATCAATGCCCTTCATGACCGTATTTTTCAACCCCAATGTCTTGGCCCATTCCGGAAAGACCTTCATGATGGATGAACTTCCAGTCGTCACGCCAATAAAGTACATCGTCGGTTGTGTCGCTGGCTCAAAGTTAAACATGTCGCTTCTCCTTATTTATTCTCAGCGCTTCTTGTGGATTAGCCACAAGCATTTTTTCGCAATCTTCTTTGTTAACTCCTCGTTGCACTAGATAGGGCAGGAAGGTCTTGCTCAGGTAATCAAGTCCCATATCACCGCCATAATTATGTAACCGTACGCGCGTACTATCGAGCCCCAGCAGCAACTGTCCTGCATAGTCATTCTCAATCATCGCGCAAATTAAATCCGCCTCTTTCACATCATCGTGATACTTCACCCGATTAATCGTGTCATATTCCAAAAAAACCCCAGTGTCGAGACAGTCCTTATGATAGGCAAAATCATATTGTGCGCGATCCAAATGGCAGAGGATAATGCGGTGGGACTGAATCCCCCTATTTGCAAAGAAGATCAGGATTTCCAACGCATCCGCGCCCTTTTCAACATGGCAAAAGATGGTTGCTCCTGTTTCGACCGCAGCAGCAGCGGCAGCCTCAAAGAGTTTCTCGTAGGTCGCATCCGCATAAATGCCGCCTGCGTCAACGGCCACTTTGATGAGGCCGGCTTTACAAAAGAGACGTTTTGCACCTGCACCCATAGACGAGAACATCCCCTGTTCAACTTCGCTGATGTAGAACTCGGTTATCGCTTGGACCGAATCACGGAAGATGTAACTGTCAGCATTGTAAAAGAGTGTCTTATGAAATCCCGTAACCGCAATGATCTTCACGCCCGTCTTTTCTGAAGCCGCCAACAAATGCTCGGCCATACGACCCGCAAACACAGGCTGCGCATCCACGAGGCTTTGACCGCCACAGGAGCGAAAGAGCTCGAGCTCAGCGGACGATTTATCAAGATCGTCTATAAGCAAAAGAGGAGAAACTTCGAACGCTTTGCAACGCTCAATAAAGAGATGCTCATGACACTGGCAAAAGCCAAGTGTCTTCGCCTCAATATCACCTGTTACAGTCCGCACCATATTAATACTTCAGTAAGCACTTCACGACTTCACCGGACTTGACCGCAGCCACAGCCTGGACAATCTGTGCGACTGGGAAGGTGTGTGTCACAAATTCGGAAGCCTTCAGCTTTCCTTCGCGAATCCATTGGCATAGTGGCGCTTGTGCTGCGCGTTCTCGGGAACGTGTCGGCCACTGATGGACAATCAGATTGAAATTGTAAGGGCCTGTCGCCTTATCGAGCGTCAACTTTGACGCAGCCAACACACCATACACCCCTATCGTGCCGCCCAGCTTGATGAGTGGCAAAGCCGTGTTGATAATCTTTTCATGGCCGACCGCATCCACGACCACATCCAACGACTTCTTTTCGATGTCGAGTGCATCTGGCGCAAATACAGCATCCGCGCCCATGACCTTGGCGCGTTCGCGCTTGTGTGCCAGCGGATCAACAAGGCCTACCCACTTGACGCCCATCAGCTTGCAGAACTTCACAAAACTCAAACCCACAGGGCCTGCACCAAAAATCAATACTTTATCCTTCGGCTGGATATTGAAGTCGCCGATACCGCCATAAACTTCGCGCCACGTGCAGAGCAATGCCGCTTCAGCAGCCGGAATATCCGCATCCACCTTGGTCTGGATCTCATAGCATTCAAACCAGCCATGCTGTTCATCCGCCACGCCATCCGCCACCATAGCGTCATGGTCATTGACGAGCACGTATTCACAGAAACCGCCCCACCCCGTTGAAATCTCTTTTTCTGCAAAGGAAAAAACTAAGCCACCCATGGCACGATCACCCTTTTTAAACGTGCGAACCTTTTCGCCGACCTGTTGCACGATCCCTGTGTTCTCATGTCCCAACGAAAGCGGATACTGATCCACGCCCGGAAAATGGCCTTCAATCAGCTTTCCGTCTGTGGCATTGCACAAGGCAGCAACATCTAACTTCACCAACGCCTGATAAGGTCCAGGCTTGGGTGCTTCGATTTCACGAACGCCAAACACGTCTGGTTTCTCAACGATGACTGCTCTCATAATGACTCCTTTTGTGCGGCCAAATCCTTATACACATCCACAAGCCTGCGATAAGCTTGTTCCATTACATCGCGGCGCATCCGATATTTGATTGCATGCTCAATATTCGGCTGCACCGTAGCATCGACACTCAGCAGTTGTTCAGCGATGCTGAAATCCTTGAAGATTCCGCAGGCCACACCGCCGATAATTGCAGCACCCAAGGAAGTCGCCTCAGCCTTGGAGTTCAACGTCTGGACCGCGCATGAACACGCTGAAGCCAGAATATGACGGAACACGTTGCTCTGTGCGCCGCCACCAATGATCGTGAGTTTTTCAATCGGCACGTGTACGCGGAAGATGTCGGCGATGAGTCCCAGATTCATGGCCACGCCTTCCATCACTGCACGTAACATGTCCGCGCGTGTCGAAGCCAGGTTCAGTCCGATAAACGCTCCACGCGCATCGGGATTCCACCACGGCGTGCGTTCGCCCAGCATATACGGCAGGAAGAGTACGCCATTGGCACCCACGGGCGATGACTCCACCAGCGCTTCGATCTGCGCGAAGTCAGGACTCGTTGCGACCTGTTCAGACATCCATTTGAAACTCGACCCTGCGGTCTGCATCGTACCAGACGGATGAAGATAACCTGGAACGCAATGCGCCCAATTCATGGTCCGCATCTGCTCGTCTACAATCGGCTTTTCAACGGTCAGCGCAATCCAGCTCGACGAGCCCAAGCAGTTGTAAGCGCTGCCGGGCTTGACGCAGCCAACACCGACACCTGCGGCACTGCCATCGCCGCCACCTGCTGCGACAGGGGTCCCAACAGCCAATCCTGTCTCTGCTGCGGCTTGAGGCGTGATTCCACCAATGATGGTTGATGAATCAACAGCCTTTGGAAAATACGACACATCCAAGCCAGCAAGGCCGATTAGTTTTTCTGACCAAGTAAACGTATTGAGGTCAAAAGCGTTCGTGCCTGACGCATCGGAAAAATCCGTAGCCATCACGCCGGTCAGACGACAATTAATATAGTCCTTCGCGCAAAGCGTCTTAGCGGTTTTCTTAAAAACCTCCGGTTCATTATCACGCACCCACATCAGTTTTTCCAACGGGTACGACGAACTGGCGCGATGTCCGCAAATGCCATAAAACTCACGCAACGAAATCTGATTGAGCAACGCAGCCTCTTCCTTTGTGGCCCGTTGGTCACAATAAAGGATGGAGGGACGCAAGGCACGACCGTCCTTATCCACAGGCGTGCACCCCATCATCTGACCGCTCAGGGAAACAACGGCGATCTCCTTCGGCGAGACCTTGGCCTCCGCGAGCAACTGCTTTGTTGAACCACAAACTGCCTTCCACCAATCTTCCGGATTCTGTTCAGCCCATGAGCCATTAAAGAAGTTAGACGGATAGGATACCGTGGCACTCGCCATCTGCTTTCCCTCTTCCGAGTAAAGCGTGGCCTTATTGCCGCTCGTCCCTAAATCATGCGCCAGAATGTATTTCATGGGATTCCCCTATTTAAAGAGTTCAGCGCCAGTAAACCCAATCAGTCCTGTAATGGCACCACCGACAACACCCCCGAGGACGGCAACAAAAATGCGCGGCAGACTCTCGATTGCCAAGGATCTACGCGTCCCCTTTTGTGCGCCGATGAGACAATGAACCCAGAATCCGCAGGCAATGGCGCTTCCCATGTCAACCCACGGACACGCGCCCTTATAGGCCTGATAAATCAGTCCATACTGCTTCCATCCGCCATCCGGATAAGAGATACCATCGGGATTGATACCAAAGCCGGGAAGCTTATGATTCAAGAGCCAAAAGGTGCCGATGATGATCGTGGCACTCATAAAGCCGCCGATGGGGCCAAAGTCGCGCACAAGCTTCGGCCAGCAAATAATAACGGCAAACGTTGCACAGAAGGCGCCAAAGATGGTGGTGATCACACTGACTGGCGGCATACCGAGTGCAGGATTAAAGGTGGAGAGCCATTCAATCATTTGGACACCTCCTTCTCTTCCAGATTTTGCCAGCCAGGCGCAACTTGCTTGACCACATGGGCGGCCCAGCCTGCGAGCGCGCCGCCGATGAGACAACAAATCAACGTCGGAAAAATGTGCGTGAAGTGCGAGTTGGGATAAAAACGGACAAGCCCCCAGACAATGCCTGAAGCCGCAATCGGCCACCCTTGATCCACCCAAAGCGTCCCCTTCGGATTATCCATCACACCCAGCCAGTGGTTCATATACCACATGGTGCCAATCACGACAGACGCTGTCAAAAATCCGCCCATAATTCCATACGTCTTCCACATCTCCGGCCATATCCCGAAGGCAAGCGAACCAACAATCGCCCCCCCGATAAACGTTGATAAATGTCTTTTCATGCGTGAACTGTCCCTTTCTGTTGACCTATAATTTTGTCATTCTAACATTCCCCTGTTCCAACATTCCAGCGCAGTTATAGGCAAGGCATCAAAATTCTTAATTGTCCGTACAATATAACAGACCCCTTTATGACCGTCAAGCCGTTATCTAATTATAATTTTGAATCGCACTTACTCACATTTCTTGACGTACTGTCGTGTTTTTGGCATTCTTTCCGACATGACACTGACAGCGCCAAAAACCCGATCAAGCAAAACTTTCTTAGGTCATCCGGTAGGACTGTTCGTCCTGTTCTTCACAGAAATGTGGGAACGCTTCTCATATTACGGCATGCGAGCACTCCTGATGCTCTACATGACTCAGTACCTGATTAAGGCTGCAGAGACGGGTACGACCATTGTGGGGTTTGCAACCCTCAAAGGCGGACTTGAAGCGGTTTTCGGATCGCTCGCCATTCAGCCATTGGCCTCGCAAATTTACGGCCTCTACACGGGGTTTGTCTATTTCACTCCGTTCTTCGGAGGCATTCTCGCAGACCGTCTGCTGGGCCAGCGCAAAACCGTGGTGATCGGTGGCATCCTGATGGCCACTGGCCAATTCCTCCTCGCCTGTGAGCGGTTCTTCCTCTTGGCGCTTTTGTTCCTGATCATCGGCAATGGCTGTTTCAAGCCCAACATCTCCACTCAAGTCGGCAACCTTTACGAACATGGCGATCCACGCCGCGATGGCGCGTTTACAATCTTTTATATGGGCATCAATCTGGGGGCTTTTTTCTCACCCCTTATTTGCGGCACGCTGGGTCAAATCTATGGCTGGCACTATGGGTTCATCGCGGCTGGTGTCGGCATGTTGATCGGATTAGTGGTCTACTTGACTGGACAGAAATACCTCGCACCTGACAATTTGATGACGAAGGCCGCTGACGCTCACAGTGAAAAGACAGCGCTCACGGCAAAAGAGTGGAAGGGTATTCTCGGACTGTGCTGTCTCTGCATCCTGAACATCGTCTTCTGGGGGGTATACGAACAACAGGGGAACACGATTCAACTATTTGCTGATAAAAATACCGACTGGCATGTCTTCGGCTGGGAAATGCCTTCGACATGGTTTCAATCTCTGAACCCTCTCTTCGTCTTCGCGTTGGCACCCTTCCTCAACATGTTCTGGGGCAAGCAGGCGAAGCGAGGGAAAGAACCCTCAAGCATTGCTAAAATGGCATTGGGCTGCCTGATGCTCGGCGTCTCCTTCCTCGTGCTGATGTTTGCTACCAAAGGCATGGGCGAAACCCATCGCATCACCTTCCTCTGGCTCGTGCTGTGCACCTTCATCTATACCTTGGGCGAGCTCTACCTTTCACCGATCGGCTTGTCGCTGGTGACCAAGGTTGCGCCAGCCCGTCTGGTGAGCATGCTGATGGGGATGTGGTTCCTCTCCTCATTCTTCGGCAATTACCTGTGCGGATACTTGGGCACCTATTACGAGAAGATGCCCAAGGATAGCTTCTTCATGATGCTCACCTTGCTCGGCGTCATTGCAGGTGTCGCCATGTTCGCGCTCAAGGGTCCACTCAAGAAGGCCATCGGCGAAGATGTGTGAGCAAAGGTATACCTGTAACTTCTCAGACAGAACTGTTTGCCACACCTTATGTCAGCAAGTCCGGGTCAGCGGTACAATCAAGACATTTCTGCCGATAATTCGCTTTTCACATTGCAAACGTTCTAAACGTTTGATACCTTAACGTTCTAAACGTTTGACACTTTAACGTTCTAACTGTTGAGGATATTGCCATGGATATACGTGAAGTGAACAGGGCTTTAAGTGCGGGGAAGACCGATGAGCCTGGGGTACTGCCCAAGCTTGCAGAATTGCGTGAACAACCTTTTGTCATGGATACAGGGTTCAGTATTTCTGAGCTACCGGATCAGCCAGGTGTTTTGATCATCCGAGGTGCGCGTCAATATGGAAAGAGCACCTGGCTGCAGCAACAGATCGCCCAAACAATCAGACGCTTTGGCCCTGGATCGGCTTTTTATCTTGATGGAGATGAGTTACGCGACAGCGATGCGTTGTTGGAGGCGGTTCGAGAGCTACTCCCGCTTTATGACTCCAAAACGCCAGTCCGCAGACTCTTCATTGACGAGATCACCGCGATCAAGGATTGGCAAAACGGGCTTAAACGTTTACTTGACCGTGGCGAACTCAAGCGAACGCTTGTCGTGACCACGGGCTCAAAAGCCGCAGATCTGAGACATGGTTCGGAACAGCTCCCCGGACGAAAAGGCACACTTGCGCGTAGCAGCCACCTCTTCACACCCGTGCCCTATTCCGAGTTCAAACGGGTCTGCGCGCCTACGCTAAACCCTGCGGATGTACTGCCAGCCTATCTCCTCTCTGGGGGTTCACCTTGCGCGTGCACGTCACTGGCTGTTCAAGGACATCTTCCTGATCACCTTGTCGAAATGGTCAGGGACTGGGTCTACGGCGAGGTCTCGGCATCTGGCCGGTCACGTCCGATGATGAAGGGGGTCATGGAGTGCCTCATGCGTTTTGCCGGCACGCCTGTTGGTCAGTCAAAGTTGGCGCGCGAGGCGGGGTTGGCGAATAACACAGTCGCCGCAGGTTATGTTGACCTGCTCTCGGACCTCATGAGCGCAGCCGCCTGCTTTGCGTGGGACGATGCGCATCGGCGTCCAAACCGGCGGAGGCCTTGCAAATTTCATATCACCAACCTCCTTGTCGCTGCTGTATGGCATCCCTGTCGCCTGCGGCGGCCAGCCGACATCCGATCCCTCCCCCCCGAAGAACAGGGCGGGTTAATGGAGTGGCTCGTCGCCCAGGAGCTTTTCAGAAGGGCGGCACTTAGAGGAGACGAATTCCCCGAAGTGATGTCATACTGGAACACGGGCGAGCATGAACTCGACTTCGTCCTGGGACCTGACCGTTTCATCGAGGTCAAAAGGGGTCGCACAGGGCCTCTGGACTTCATCTGGTTCCCCAAATGTTTTCCCAAAGGACACCTGACCGTGATCTCCGAGTCTCGCTACGAGACTGACCATATCCGCGGAGTCACGCTAGACGACTTTCTCCTCGGATTGCCTTAACACCCTTCTCAAAGCCACCTTCTCGTTCTTCGGCAGATGCCAATGCACTTCCCCCGCCCTCCATTCACGCATTCACGCATTCGCGCATTTCTCAACCTCTCTCCCCATCCGCGCAAAATCCGCGTCATCCGTAGCTAAAAACGAAGCAACGCGATCTGCACGTGCATGTTCATTCCTGTCTGTGCAACAACGGCAGACAGAAATGTCTGCCACACCTTATGTTGGCATCGCTGAGCACTGGAAAATGAACACGTTATTTCATGTGTCCAATGTCGTCTAGATCATTGGTTTAAAATTCCAAGAGCCTCTTGGTGCTTGGCTTGGATGAATTTTTCCAGTTTGTCCTTCGAGGGTAAATTCACTGCGTATTGGGAGACAAAGAGTTGGTTGTCCATGCTGGCGGTGGCGTATTCCACCAGTGCATGGTCTTTGTCGGTACAGAGCAACAGCCCCACGGGCAAGTTGTCGCCAGCGGACATCTTATGTCTGCGATACCAGGTGACGTAGGTGTTGAGCTGGCCCAGATGATCATGTTTAAACTCGTCCACCTTCAACTCGACCAGCACATGGCACTTGAGTATGCGGTGGTAAAAGACAAGATCCACAAAACCACGCGTCTTGCCGATGACGATGCTCTTCTGCTGCGCTTCCAGACAGAAGCCGTGGCCCAGTTCGAGCAGAAATTCCCGCAGGTTCTCCACCAGTGCCGCTTCGAGATCAGTCTCAGAAACCGCATCCTTTGCCCGCAGACCGAGAAACTCAAAGATGTAGGGATCACGAATGGCTAGTTTCGGTTCTGCTGTCTCAACACCCTTCTTCACCATCGCCGCCAGCTTCTCCTTGTCCTTTGACAAACCCGAACGCTCGAAATAGAGCGTAGCGATCTGACGCTTCAATGCCCGCACTGACCAATTGCCGCGAATGCATTCGATCTCGTAGAAGGCTCGTTTGAGCGGGTCGTCGAGATCAACAATGAGTTCGATATGACTGTATGAAAGTCGATTGATCAATTGCTCAACCGCCACGCCTAATTGTGGGGACGCTGTCCCCACTTTTCGCACAGGCACGGGTATAGCTGGAAATTGTGGGGACAGTGTACCCACAATTCCCGGATAGAGTCGCCAGAATCTTAAATAACGGTAAAGTTGTCGGCGGTTGCTGTTGGAAACTCTCAGCTCTGTGAGCTGATCCGCTAACGCATCTAGTAGCCCGTCCCCATACTTTGCCCGGTCTGCTCCGTTCAATTCGTAGTGGTGAATATAGGCCCCGATAGTCCAGTTTCGCAGCGTCAACGTAACATTGACAACACGAGTGCCCTGAACAGTACAGTACTCGTCAACTTGCTGGATCGCCTTCACAAGCGCGGCGAAATCCAATTGAGTGCTGCTGTCCTTCGTGGTACTGCGTTTCTTAACAATGGCATTCTTCTTAATTGGCATGGCTTATTCCTCTTTCGTATAACGACCTAAACTTGATGTTTCTGATAACTGTACTTAAACTTTTGTTTCGAGTCCAGACAAGAGGTTGAAAATTGGGGACGACATTGATATAGAATCATAATCCTGCCGGTAACTTCAAAAGAATTTCATTATTGCGTTATTGCTCGAAGCGAATACGCTTGTTCCTTCAGCGTTAAGCGTTTCACGCATTCCCGCATTCGCGCATTCCCGCATTCGCGCATTCGAGCATTCCCGCAAATCCACGTCATCCGCACCTAAAAACAAAACGACACGGGTTGCACGTGCATGTTCCTGTCTGTGCACAACGGCAGACAGAAATGTCTGCCACACCTTATGTTGGCATCGCCGAGCACTGGAAAATTACCACGTTATTTCATGTGTCCAATGTCAAGTGCGCCTCCTTTGTCTTCTGCTATTTCGGGAACCACTCCAACAGTTTATTAACTACCCGATCATGACCCTTCCGGTTCTCTATGAGAACCTTGTTTGGAGTGTTACCTTATTTTAAGTTTTTGAAGCGATCATTATTTGGTAGTTAGCACACGCAACTCCGAAGAACGGGTCACGAACCGCCCCCGAAGCCTTTTGCATTGACGGAAGATTGGAAAGACTGGGTGATGCGGATTGAAGACGAAACCCGAGGAGATATAGATGGACGCCTCGTAAACCTGAGAGGCGAGATCCTCCAGATTGGCAATGCTTACAACAATCAGCGTGAACTTATTTTTCGCTATGCCAAGGATAACCACATTGCAACCCTCCCGATTCAACACCCTGACAGCTGGTTTCTTTCAAACATCCCGCACGGTCAACCCGTTGAACTCACGGGGATCATCATTCTGACGCAAGCCCCCCGGAAAGGAGAATACCGTACGCCCTTCCCCAATGACTTTCGCCTGCTTTTGAGAAACGAGGACGATATCCGCTTGTTGCCAGGCGGACCCTGGCTGACCCCAGGCCGAAGGGCAGGACTGCAAAGCGCAGGCATCCTCCTGATTTTCTTGCTCGCCGCCACAATCACCGTGATGCGCTATCGGATTGTCCGGCAACGGCAACAGCGGCGAGAGGCCGATCTCTTGCAGGAGGAGCGTAAGCGGATTGCCGCGGATCTGCATGATTCCCTCGAACAGGATATCACGGCCTCCGACATGCAGATGCGAACCGCCCTGATGGCGTTAAAAGCCGTTCCTGAAGAGGCGGCCGACTGCATTCACTCCGCGCTCTATACGATTGCGGCAGCACGAATCGATTTGCGCAACTCCCTTTGGAATCTCCAGTCGAACGCGGGAGTCCAAAAATCCTTTACCGATGCGATGGCCGAGATTTCAAAACGGTTTGACCGCCCTGGCAAACTGAAGGTAGTCTGCACCCTAGACCCCGCAGCGGCCTATCTTCACGAATATCAATCCGTCCACTTGCTAGCCATTATCAGCGAGGCGATCACGAATGCTGTCAAACATGGAAACGCCTCGCACATCACGATTGCCACGATACCAACCGGTATCACCATCACGGACAACGGAAGCGGGTTTGATCCACAACAGCTTGCCGCCGCTTCGGACGCTGGACACTTTGGCATCATCAACATGCAAGAGCGTGCTGCGAAAATCAATGCCACTGTTCATATTGTAAGCACACGAGGTCAAGGAACCACGGTATCCATTCGCTTTGCAAACGAATAAACAATACAAAAACTTAATCTTATGATCACGCTTCTTATTGTTGACGATCACGCACTTGTCCGAGCTGGACTAAAGGCCTTCTTGCGTTACACACCCGATATGAAGGTGACGCTCGAAGCCGACTCCGGACTCAAGGCACTTGAACTCTATACAGCTCATAAACCCGATATTGTTCTGCTCGATATCAGAATGAAGGAACCCGACGGCATCGATACCCTTCGGCTGATTCTCAAGGAAGATCCAGAAGCCAAGGTTATTATGCTGACCACATCCAACACGGAAGAGGATATCTATCAGTCTCTTCAGTCAGGCGCCAAGGGTTACATTATGAAGGACGCATTATCCGATATGATCACGGATGCCATCCGCACGGTCCATGCGGGGGGAACGGTCTTCCCCGAGGATATCCTGAGTCAATTCAAGACCCGAGCCGTACAGCACACGCTATCGCGCCGCCAACTCGATGTGCTGGGCCTGATGGCCAAGGGCTTTTCCAACCGCGAGATTGCCCGGCTCACTCAGCTCAGCGAAAGTACAGTCCTCTCCTACAACACGATCATCTTTGAGAAACTCGGCGTTTCAGGCCGCACCGAAGCTGTCGCCGCCGCCCTTCAGCGCGGCATCATCAAGCCGACATAAGAATATTCCACTACCTTCGCATGGTCATGGAGAAGACATACTGGTCGTAGCGATAGACGCCCCGGACAAATTCAATCGGTTGCGAGGAGCTGCGCTGATAGGTCAGGCGCTCAATGATCAGGACGGTCTCATCAACAGGGACATTCAGCATCTTCGCCTCATCGGCTGTTGCCTTCTGGCTGGATCATCACGCCTTGTTCCTTGGCGAGGCTGATGGTAATCTTTCCATCCTTCACCTCGACCTCGCTGAGTTTCTTCAAGCCTTCTGGACAGATCTCCGAGACGACCGCTTTTTTTACGTTTTCCCATCCGGGAGGAAGCGTCCAGGTCTTGGATTCATACCCCTTGAAACTGTAGGCGACGAGCGTCTTCTCGCACCAGAGCGCCGGGTAGCACAGGTCATCGCCAGCACGGAGAGGCTGCGAACCCTTCAGCGCGGTTGTATTATTGTCATAATACCAGGGCACCACTCTGTTGCAGAACTGGGAGACCAGTCCGGGAAGTTTTACGGGATCTTTAACAATCTCCGGCTCGGCGCGCATCGGCGTCCCGCAGTAGAGGCTGGGCGGGATACCCTCCGCTGGCGCATGATAATCCCACGCCATCGGCTGTAACCCAACAAAAGAATCCACGCGCAGAAACGTACTACCCTCGCTTGTCACGTCAATTCCGTGATCTTTAAAGTAGCGGTAAATTTTCCGCTGGGCTTCGACCTCCTTCTCCACAGGGATCTTCAGATAGGGGCTGATACTTTTGTTGGCCTTGTCAAGTGTATTGGAGGGATCTGGAGCGACGCAATGGGGACGCGGCGAGAGTGTGTGGAAAGCGTCGATATGGATGGTTCCTGCCTTCTGGATCGGAAGCATGGCCAGAAGCCCATTGATTCGCTTTTGAGCCAACCCTGCATCCCACTCCTTTGCATAGCTGATGTAATAGGACTGCGTATCGATACGCGGGGCTTGACCCTTCGGACCCTGGACTTCGCCCTTGATGAGTACGCCGTTGCTGTCCTTGGCGATAATGTCGTTCGTGAGGTAACTCTCCCACAACGGGCTGTCCGCATACGCGTCGAACATGTTGATGTGCAGGCTCACGGTCGTGTGATATTTAAACCCTTCGGCCATCAGCCATTTCAGGCTATCAACCGCCGTGGCATCCTGCGGCCTTTTCAATCTCGGATTGACCACCGACCAATCCGGGTATTTTGAGTCGTGCCCGTTGTGCTGCCAGCCGACCAGATAGACGATCTTGGGAATTCCGAGGGTGATGGTGTCCAGCCGCTTGATAACCTCCAGTGCCTGTTCGACTGTCAGAAAAACTTTACACCCCTCGTTGGCCTGCTTTTCCGCGAGAAATATCTTCATCACGAGGGTCTGGTGATAGGGCTGTACCCAAGGCCGTTCAGGCTGTCTGGTTTTAGTCCAGTCATAATACTCGCCGGAAAAATCAGCCTCCTTTTGTTCCGGCAGGGTGGCCCGTCCGAAGGCCACCATGATTACACTCGATACCATAGCAATGATTGCAGACCCAGTTTTTCTGTTCATTTGTTTTTTCTCACTTTTAGTGCGTTCCCTGATTCATACGTAACGTTTCAATCGATCTCTTACTGAAACGAAAACATGTTGCGCTACTTTGACAATCTAATCAGGAGGACCTCATGGGGCTTCACCTCACGGACATATTCCCTGTCAAAGCGTCCCAGATCCTTGCGCAACCACAGGTCTCGGACATTCCGTTGTCCCTCGATTCCCAGGCAGCTCCAGCGCATCGTGATTGTTTGAGGTTTGTCGCCCCGATTAAACAAGCCTGCACCAACATCGCCATTCGCCAGGGGCTTCTGCCAAACCTCCATGTCGCCGAACTTATAGGCGCGCCATGCCGGGATTCCCAACGGATCCTGGTCTAGGGCAATCGCCTCGGGATTCGTCAGCGTCTCGCGGGTCACCTGATCCATTTCAGCCAGATCGCAGCCGGCAATCAGTGGTGCACTCAGCAGACACCACAGTGACATCTGCGAGCGATACTCCGTGTCTGTACAACCCGGTCCTTTGGGATCCCCTTTTGCCTTCTTTCCACTTTGCCAACTGTTTCCATACAGCCCTGCGAACAGCTGGTCCAAGTCGTTCCAACCGCCGGGACCAGCAAACGCTCCCAGGCACTCATTCTGGTCGACGATGCGCACAATTCCGTTGCCAAAATTGCTGTCCACGTCCGTATCCCAGCGATCGATCAAATCGAAGGTCGTCCGCCACATGTGGCCGCCTGACTTCCTGGCCCATGACCATGGACGACACTTGCCCCATTCACAGATGTTATAGAGCGTTGGACGATACACAGCCAGAGCCTTGGAAAACTCCGAGTAGAGCGAATGCGCCGGGGCGGGATTTGGGTCGTCGTTCCAGTCCACCTTGAGATAATCCACTCCCCATTCCGCAAAGCGTTTCGCGTCCTGCTCATAGTGCCCGTAGCTGCCAGGGAAGCGCCCGCAGGTGAGCGATTTGGCATCGGTATACATACCGAATTTCAAGCCTTTGTAATGCACATAATCGGCCAGCGCTTTCATACCTTGCGGAAACTTGTTCGGGTCCGGCTGGAGATTGCCGTCCTTATCCCGGCTGCGCATCGCCCACCAATCGTCGATGATGACGTATTGGTAACCCGCGTCTTTCATTCCAGAGTTCACCATGGCGTCGGCGTTACGCCTGACGACGGCCTCATTCACTCCAGTGCTAAAACCGCACCAGCTGTTCCAGCCCATGGGGGGTGTCTTTGCCAGACCCTGGTTGTCGCCGAAGCGCTTCGGATCAGGGAGTGGAATGGCAACGGACCACAACTGCGCGCCAGCCCAAGCCGCCAGTGTATTGCCATCGCCGGTCACGAGGAGCTTCATTTCACGAACGCCTGCCAATGGCACGCGGCAGCCGATGGGGCGATGAGGATTCAAGCCCGCGGCCCCGTGATGAATGTTGCCAGTGTCATAAGCGAGTTGCCCATCGGTGAAGACTTGGAATCGGACGGCGCCCGCCCGGCCGTGAAGGTCAAGTCCCACCCACGCTTGGAACCACTGGTACCGATTCTCCAGCGCGTAAGTCAGTTCCGTATCCTGGGTGACTCCTAGACCGCTGGCGTACTCCATGCCGCCGATGTTGATCGTCTTGCCCGACAGATTGATGCTGCCTTTCGCCACGACCGGCTTGAGTTCTGACAACCAGATCGAATCCCGCGTGTCCACAATAGGTTTATCTCCCAGCAACTTCGCCAGCGTAGGTTCGACTGCCTGCACCCAAGCTTCGGCGCCGGCGGCGTTTGGATGAATCAAATCCGGAATCAGATCGGCGTTGATCGTGCCCTCCGAACGGAGGAACACACGCCCCACGTCGAGCCAGAAGACATGTTTGTTGTCGGCGAGTTGGGCGGTCTGTTCGCCGCCTCGGCGCAGATATTCCCGCGCTTTGTCCGACCGGTTGTAGATGCGTCCCTGATGTCCGGCATTGACATGATCGTTGCGACCGCCCGCAGGGAACGTGCGCAGAATGAGAATCTTGCTGGCCGGATGACGCTGGCGAATCAGGTCCACGATGGCCTTGGTGCCGGTGAAGACCTGTTCACCGGTATGGATGGTCTTGTAATACTGGTCGTCGGTGTTGTTAGTGCCGATCAGCAACATGAACACCTTGGGCGACCGTTTGAAATCCAGTTCACCATTGAGCAGATTCCAGAGAATATTCTCCGTCCGGAAGCCACTGTAGCCGAGGTTTAGTGCATGACGCGGCGCAAAATGTCTGTCCCACACTGTGCGGAGCGATGCCAACTCACCACCCATTTCCCCCAGCGAATGCGTAATCGAATCGCCAACCAGCACGAGGTCATAGTCGCCGGACTTCACTGCAGCAACCTTCTGCTCATGCCTGGCGACCGCGCCCGGATCCGTGTTTCTTGTCGGAAAATCGGAGTCCCCCGGTTGCTGGCCCGGTTGGGCGGCAACCGTCAGTGCGGTCGCCGGTTTCGGGAGCACGACTTCGATGGTTTCACCTGGGCTGATGAGCTTATCCTGCAGGATTTTATCCTGCTGTAAAATCTGGACGTGGAGTTTCTGCCCGGCCCGCGTCACCACGATGTCGACGTCATTGCCGAACGCTTGGATATGGCGGAGCGCCATCGAGGGCCAACTGTCCGGGAGCCGGGGCGTGCAGCGGAAACGATCAAGTCCAGTGGGCAGGATACCGAACATCCCCTCGGTGAAAATCCGGCAATAGAGGCCGCTCTCGGAGGCGAGGTGCCCCTGCCCGCCTTCAGGATAAGCCTCAACAGCATAAGGGACATGCTCGCCCAGCAGGCGCCGGCGGGAGTATTGGCCGAGGAAGGCGAGCGCCTTTGCCGTCTCACCCGCCTGGAACACAGCCCGCAGGGCGTAGAGCGTCGAGCGATCCCAGAAGACCTTGTCGCCCGCCTGCGACGCCAAGCCGTCGGCAGTCCACATCCTGGGAGAGAACAGGGCGTCGATGGTGCCCTGCTTGCGCTCGAAAAGCCCCATCGAGAGCGGCATGCAGATCCAGGAACGCAGGACCGCGTTGCCGTCGTAGTACCGATAGGTGTCGAACCCTCCGACTGTGGCGCCGAAATGCGCCTCGATGGCTTTCTCCAGAGCCTGCGCGCGTTGGCCGTATTCAGCCGCCTCCGTGTCTTTGCCCAACGCACGGCCGAGATCAGCAGCCGACCGGAGTCCGCCGTAGGCCAGGCTGGCCGTGGTCAGGTTGGCCGTGCCTGCGGGCAGGCGACCTTCGAGTTCATCCGTGTCGGAGGCAATCACACCATCGGTCGTTTGTTTCCGTTTACAATATTCCAACGACCACGCGATGCCTTTCCAAAGTTCCTTGGCAACCGCCTCATCGCCCAAGGCCAGGCAGAAGCGTGAAGCCCCGTAGGCATACATGGCGGCATCGCCCCGGTCGAACGGTCCCCAGATGTCGGTCCCCTCCGCAACGATTGAACACGGGATACGCTGGTAGTCGGACTTCATGAACGACAGGTATTGGCGGTAGGCATTGAGCGATGCCGCGTTGCCGCCCGCCTCACCCAGAAACGGGAAGAACGGCCCGGCGTATTCCACGTTGTCGTTGCACCACGTCGCGGCGTAATAGCGCAGATTGCCGGGCGCCAGCATCATGCCCCCTCGGGTGTCGTTGATCGCTTCGGCCACCCGCCACTTGGCAAAGGCGAAGGCGCGGTTCAGCAGGAGGTCCGGTGTTTCAAGACACAAGGTTTCATTGAGCCGGGCAATGAAGGCGCGGCGCTGCTTTTCCTCAGACGCGCCGTCGAGCGCCTCGGGCGGCGCATCGGCGAGACGCGCGGAAAAAAGAACGGAGAACGACAGGACGTTGCCGGCGGCAAGGCTTGTGCTGACGGGCGCGTCGGTAGAGACCGACAGGACATTCGTCCCGTAAGGGCCTGTTTTCTCGAACGCCAACGCGAGCGGCGCGACACCCACCACAACCGCCTTTTCACCCGTGTTCTTCAGCGTCCACCGGTCAACTGCTGCATACTTCTCAAACGCGGGGAAGGTCACGCGCGTAATTGCCAGAGGCCCTGCCTGTCCGACAAACGTCAGCGTCCCGTCGAGCCGGACTTCCGAAATCCTGAAAGGTCCAGCAGGCCGTGCGTCAACCGTGATGTGCGGCTCAGCCTCGGTCGCAAAGTGCCGGATCAGGCTGCCGTGTGTGTCGTTGGGGAAAATCCGCAAGGACGGCCAGACCACATCCCGCTCAAGTTTCAGCACGCCGGCCGCATCGAGCGAATACCAGACCTTCTGCCCGACCCTGCGTCCGCCCTGCTCGATAAAATCCTTGTGCGGGAGTTTCGTACCCTCGACCTTCCAGACCGTGGCGACACCTTCGCCAAAGGTCCATCGGTCAGCCCGAGACAGAGAATTGCTTTCGACAGCACAGAGTACGCCAGCCGTCAAAACGCAGGCGCCCATGATGGTGGTCATGCGAGCTTTGAGTGAATGCTTCATAAAATTAAATTAAGAGTCCGCGCCCCTCCCTGGAGGCGCGGACCTTGCGTGTGACGTCAGAAGAACTTGATCATCGTGCCCTGCGCCTTACGCAGCACAAGCGCATTGGGCTGCAATTCAAGATAATATTTGCCCGGCGCGTCCCCGAGGCGCGTCCACCCGGCCAGGTCCGACGCTGTCGCCGAACAGGAGGCGAACGTGCACAGGGTGATGATCTTCGGCTGTACCGCGCCCGGCTGGAACGTGAGTTGAACCGTGGCCGCCGTCGGCAGCGACAGCGCGCCCGTGACAGCGACCAGGCTTTGCGTGACGGCGTTGCCGGTGCAGGCCAGCGTCGCTCCTGGCGCAAGCGTGAGCGCGGCAACCTTCAGTGTGCCCGGCGCCGACGGTACGCCACCGCAGATGACACCCTGTGCAGCGACCGACACAAGGCCCGTGACAACGCCCGTGCCGCCCAGCATCCCCGCGCTAACGGTCGTATTGTTGGTGTAGAGGTTGACCCCGTTCAGGGCCATGAACCCCGTGCCGGTCTTGATAAGTTCTCTGGAACCGCTGAAAAAACCGCTGACCAGCAGGTCGATGCCGTTGGTCGCCCCAGGAGCCACGTTGAAAGTCACACCGCCTGCTTTCAAGAGAGCGACATACGGCGCGGAGATCACCGACGTGTTTACCCCTCCTGTGACCGCGACATTCTGGGCAAAACTCCAACTGCCGTTGACAGCATCGAGATAACCCGAGGCGCTGAGCGTCCCGCCGGCCAAGGTCAAGGGGCCGCATAAACCTGAGCAGACGCTGGCGGTGATGGCCATCACGCCGCCGGCATTGATCGTCACCGCCACATTGTTGCCTCCCATCAGGCTGTTGATGCGGTTCTCCTCGACACGTCCGCCGTTGTTGACCACCAGAGACGAACCGCTGGCAAGCCTGCTGGCGTAATTGCCAGTCGCAGGATTCAAGACGCCACCATTGACGACGTACGTCCCCGTGTACGTATGCGTCCCGTTCAAGATGAGCGTTCCGGGACCGGTCTTGGTGATCGAGCCACCAGCCCCGCTGACGCCGTAGCTTGCCGTCTGGCTGCCGTAGAGGTTGTAGACCAGTGCGGCGTTGTTGGTGATGCCGCTGGCGAGGGAGCCGTCATGGCCTGTGGTCCCGTCTCCCAACTGCACGGTCCCGGTGGAGATTGTCATGCCGCCGCTGTGCGTGTTCGCGCCGGTGAGCGTCAGTTTGCCCGCGCCTGTCTTGTTGAGTGGCGAGCTTCCTGCGACCACCGCGCTGATGGTCACGCTCTTGTCCGCACCCAGCGCACCGACATCGATGGTGGCGCTGCCGCTGTAGACGCCAAGTGTGAGGACATTGGTCGAAAAACCATTGTTATCCAGTGTCCAGCCCGCCGCCGTGCCAACGGCATCTGTGTCATTGAAGCGCAAATGCCCGACGGTCCTGGGCGAATCCAGATGGACACTCGTGTCCGTCGTGATATCCAGCGTCGAGAAATCGTTGGTGCTGCCGATCCCATACCCGATGGCATTGTTCTGCCAATTAGCGGCCGTGCTCCAGTTGCCGCTTGCGAGTGAGGTCCAAACAGCAGCCGCTACGATGTCCGCTTTCAGGCCGGCAGGCTGCGTCAGGGAATAGTTGGGGTTGTCGAGGGTTGAGGTGGAGGTCACGTCCTTGCCGGTGCCGGGCATTGCGTCAGCGAATTGAGCGGACAGGGTCAGCGTCACCGTGTCACCGCTGAGCACTCCCGAAGAGAGCGTGCCGGTAAGAGGGGCAATCGCGGTGCCGTCATAGAATTTGTTACTCGTCGCAGCTCCGTTGATGGTCAGCGCAATCCGGACTACCGTTTGGGTGCTCAAGGCAGCCGAAACGCTGTCTGCAAAATTGTTGTCGCCGGCATACACCGCGACGATGTTGGCGTGGCTGCCGGCCGTGAGTGCGTTCAGCGCCGGCGTGATGGTGCAGATGCCGTTCTCACCGGTGACCAGTGTATGGCTGCCCAGAACCGTGCCTGCAGCGCCGCCGTCTTTCAAGAAGAAGACAAGACCCGTGGGCACCGTGGGCGAGTTCGGCGTGACCGCGATGTCAAAGGAGAGGGAGTCGCCATAGGTCGTGTTCTCCGCAGTGCCGAGATGACGCGTCACCGCAACTGTGGAGGGAATCGCCGCAGCCGCGACGATCAGGTTGACCTGACCGCCGCTGACCTCGATTCTTGCCGTCCCTCCACTGACCACGCCCGAATTGTTAAGGAGGAGATTCGTGGTGGCGCCACGCATCGGCGTGCCCGCGATGCTGCCGCTGGTCTGCGAGATGAGCCGATACGTCCCGGCGCCCAGCCGCGCGATGCTCAGGATGTTCACGGTGATGACGCCATTCAGCGTCAAGGAACCCTGCGAAACCGTCAGCGCCGGGCTGGCCGTGTCACCGGAATACGTCGCCGGGGTGAAATCCAGAGTGACCGCCTGCGAGCCGAGACTGACGGTCGTGCCGCCTTTGAGCACGGCAGGGGCTGCGGCGGTGCCGCTGGCGCGCAGGATGGTGTTGGTGCTCAGAGTATAGGTGCTGAAAGCCGAGACATCATTGGTCGCCCCTGCGGCAATGGCAATGCGGGCCGAGTTGCTGATCGAACCGCTGCTGGCGATGGTGAGCGTGCCATTGCTGATGACCGTGGCCCCGTTATAGGTGCTGGTGCCTGAGAGCGTCAGCGTGCCTCCGCCGAGCTTGGTCAGCCCACCGTCGGTGCCGGGGCCCGCGTGTTCCAACACCTGGCTGATCCCAATGTTTTTTCCGTTGGAGTCGAGGACCGCCCCGTTGGTGCTGACGTAGGCGTGGGTCAGTCTGGACATGAAGTTCGCCTGGGTATTACCAGCTTTAAGGGTACCGCCGTTAAACGTCAAATTATTTGTACCGTAAGTATTATTTGTCACGATCCCACCGACGGTCAAGGTTCCTCCACTGCCGAGGTTATAGGCAAACGTTTTCGTTGCTGATGCACTGTGCGTACTGCCGATAACAAGATTCCCGGTGATAGATACCGTGCTCACGCCGCCTGTCTGGTTGAACGTGGCATCAGCAACGCCGGTATTAGCTTGTGAGAAAAACCCGACCTGAAGCTTGCCCGTAATCGTTACCGTGCCACCGCTCAGGTTCCATGCATCAGATTGACCGCTGCCCGTGTAATTGCAGCCCAAGGTGGCATCCGAGCCGACACTGACCGCGCCGCCGCTTTGGTTGAACGTCCCACCCCGGCTTTCGCCGACGTTAAAGACGGTGTTCAACGTCAGCGAACCGCCGGTCATATTCAAAGTCCCCGGCAGGGTGTTGTTGCCGCCAATGCTGGAATGGCCGATGCCGCAGGCATTGATCGTATAGGAGTCGCCTGCCTGCAGCGTGACGGTGTAGCCACGGGCTACGTAAGCGTAGTCGTTGGGCGTGCTGGGAGGCGTCGTGCCTCCATTGGCAGTCCAGGTCGTAGCTTTATTCCAGAGGTCGTTGGCATTCGAATAGGGATAAGCCGCGCCTACCGCCTCCGCATGCCACATCGCTGTCGCCAGACCTACGAGCAGTGTCAAAGTCCTGACGCTATGTTTAATTGCGTTTTGCCTGTTTCTGTTCATTCCTGATTCCTTCTTTTACCCGGTTATCCGGGTTTTTACCTGAGATTTCCGTAACGTACTCACGTTCATCGCACACGTGCTTTCCCTGACAACAGGGATCGGCTCATAAATCGTATCCGACACCTCTTTTTTGTCCATCAACTCAAAGATCATCCGCGCCGCAGTCGCGCCGATTTCCGAAAGCGGCTGCCCCAGCGTAGTCAAAGGCGGGTTGCACATCTCCGACATGTTGGCGTTGTCATACCCGACGACAGAAAAATCCTTGGGCACGCGCACCCCTGCAGCCGCCAACTGGTTCATGACGCCGATTGCGACATAGTCACAGAAACACGTCGCCGCCGTGAACCCGCCGTGACGCAGTTGGTCAACCGCAGGCTTGACGAGGCGGGTGTAGTCGAGTCCCACCATGGTTTGGGCATCATAATCGATCACCTGTGGCATCAATCCCGCTTCGCACATGGCCCGCTCATAGCCCTGTGCGCGCTGCAAAGCATCGGCGTGCGTACCGGGCAATTCGCGGTCCAGGTACGCGCTGTGCGTCACGTGGGCAATCCGCGTATGCCCCAACTCCAGCAGATGTTGTGTGGCCAGATATCCCGCCCTGTCTTCATCAGTCATGACCACCGGCACGTCCGGATAAATGCGGCGATAGAGTTGCACGACGGGAACACCCTTTTTGCGGAGATCCGCCACGCGCTTGTGATTGGCTCCGTCCGGCGCTTCCGGCGCGCCCGCGATGATGAGTCCGTCCACCCGCCGATCCAGCGCGAAATCAAGATGCCGGGACTGGTCATCAGCCCAGCTCCCGTCATAATAGGTCAGCAGCGAATAGTCGCGGTCGCGCAATACCGTCTCGATGCCCTTGATCGTGTCCAGCGCGAAGACGAAATACGACTCGCGTCCTAGCAGGGCGATGAGATGGGACTTCTTCATCGACAGGCTGCGACCCAAAGGATTCGGGCTGTATCCTAGTTTCGCCGCGATTTTCAGTACGCGCTTGCGCGTCTCTTCGCTCACGCCGATCTTGCCCTTACGCCCAGAGAACGCTACAGAAACAGCAGCATTGGAAACACCCGCCTGCCGCGCGATTTCAGCCATATCCACTTCTTTTCCAAATTTCATAATGGCACCAAATTATATTAATCGGTTAATATAGTCAAACCAAAATATTAACCGATTAATATTTTTTTTACTCTTCACGGTTTGACCTTGTCAAATCCCGGCGGTGTCGTCATACTTACCGAACAACTTCCGAGGGCTCTGAAATGGATCCTGACACTCCCAACAGCGAACCCGCGCGCAGTCTTCGCCTCTCCATTGTCGAGGGCGCGTTCTATTCAGCGCACGTCGCCATCGTCAACGGCGCGCTGCTGACTGGGTATGCCCTCTTGCTGGGGGCGAATGACTTTCAGCTCGGCCTGCTGACCGGCATGGGGACGCTGGCCACGCTCGGCAGCGTTGTGGGTGCTCGGCAACTTGGCCGCCGGGGACGCCGCAAGCCGATGATGCTGGAGGCGCTGACGCTCAGCCGCGCGATTTGGCTCACACTCTGCCTGCTGCCGTTCCTTCCCCTACCCGCAGACTCGCGCATCGCCCTGCTTCTCGCCGTCGTTCTGGTCGCCGCCACAGCGGCGCAATATGCGGACACGGGCTGGATGTCCTGGATGACAGACCTCGTCCCGCCCCCGATCCGGGGACGTTACTTCAGTTGGCGCAGTTCCATTCTCGGGGCCGTCGGCATGCTGTCCGGCTGCGGCGCGGGGTGGGCATACGACCGGCTGAAACTGACAGCCGGTGCGGAGCGCGCCTTTCTCCCCATTTTGCTCTTCTCTTTAACCTGTGCCGCACTTTCGACCGTCATCTTCGCCCGCCTGTGGGAGCCGCCGCTGCACGGGGAGCGCCCCTTGACGCTGCGTCACGCGTTGCGCCTGCCGCTGCTTCACGGGCCGTTCAGACAACTGCTGATTGTCTGCGGACTCTGGGCGCTGGCCACAGGAGTTGCCGCGCCTTTCTTCCAGCCGCAGATGATTAAAAACCTTCACATGTCTTATGCCGCCATCGGCCTGTATGCCGCCGTAGCTGGAGTCGTAACCCTCGCGGCACAGCCGCTCTGGGGTCACCTCATTGACCGCATCGGCAACCGTCCGGTTCTGATGATGAACATCATCGGCGTGACGGGCTTGCCCTTTCTTTGGCTACTAGCGCGGCCGGACTTCCTTCTGCCAATCTGGATCGATGCCATTCTCACCGGGATCTTCTGGCCGGGCATTCTCCTGACCACCTTCAACTTGGTCATGCACACCGCACCGCAAGAAAACCGATCCGCCTATCTCGCCGCCTACCGGCTGGTGACGGGGCTTATCGCCTTTGCCGGAGCGCTGCTCGGCGGCGGAATCGCCTACCTCCTGCGCGACTTCACCCTACACGTCGCCGGCCTGTGCCTAGTGAACTTCCACATCCTCTTCATACTGTCCTGCATCGGACGCCTCACGATCTGGCCGTTTGTGCGGAAATTACGAGAATAAGGGACAGACATGGTATGCATAAGGTGTGGCAGTCATTCCTGTCTGCCCTTGATTGCACAGACAGAGATCGCCGTATTCAGCAGAGCCCGTGCTTGAAACGAGAGCGAAGCGTCAATGCCTGCGCCACCATGCACCTATCGGCGCATGGTCATGGAGAAGACATACTGGTCGTAGCGATAGACACCGCGGACAAACTCAATCGGCTGTGCGGAACTACGCTGATAGGTCAAGCGTTCAATAATCAAGACTGTCTCATCGACGGGGATGTTCAGCATCTTCGCCTCATCAGCAGTTGCCTTGCCTGCACGAATGGACTCTACACCGTGGCTGATGTGAATGCCATACTTGTTCTCAAGAATCTGATAGAGCGAATGTGAAAAGTCCTCTTCCTCCGAAATACCCAGGCTTTCCGGCAATTCCGAAGTCAGATACACCAGCGGAAAACACTGGTTATGTCCGCGCAAACGTCTCAGGAGCAATGTGCGCTCACCTTTCTTCAACCCAAGCTGTTTGGCAAGCATCGAGGCTGGCTGATGATATTTCACATCGATGATTTCCGTAAGCGCCGTCTTTCCCTTGATTTGCAACTCTTCCGTGAAACTCTTCATACGGCCAAGATCTTCGGTCAGAGGCGTGCCAATCACGCGGGTCCCCAGCGCAGCACGACGTTCAATGATGCCTTTGTTGATCAGACTGTCATACGCTTTGCGCACCGTCGCCCGGCTCAAGCCAAAGCGTTCGACCAATTCGAGCTCGCCCGGCAAGAGACTGCCAATCGTACACCGCTGACGAATGCGATCATGCAATGCATTTTCGAGTTGCTTCCACAAGGGGGCTTCCGACAGAATTGAAAAGTCCAATGCTTCGCCAGGTTTGAAAAGAACGACTGGTTTTTCTCGTGTCCGTGCCATACTGTTTTCCTACTCTTTCCGGCGCACTGGCGCCTTACGATACGATGATTCCTTGGGCCAAGTCTTGGGATCGGCATACACGTTTTCTGTATCCTTCAATTCCTTCTGCAATTTGGCAAGTTCCTTCTTCAACTCCGCAACAATGGACTGCGTTTCCGGCTTGTCGTAGATATTGATAAGTTCCGCCGGATCTTTCACCAAGTCATAACATTCCCATTGATCCTTGCCATCAAAGTAAATAAGCTTATATGTGGCGGTACGCACGCCATAGTGACGAGCTGTATTATGGTCGCCCGGCGAGTGGTAGTAACGGTAGTACATGCTTGTACGCCACTGAGCAGGCGTTGTCCCGTCGAACAAGGGCGTGAGGCTGACGCCCTGCATCTCTTCAGGAACTTTTTCCCCGGCCAGCATCAAGAACGTCGGGGCAAAATCGCAATTCACGCAGATTGCATCTTGAACCAATCCGGGCCTAATCCCTTTACCCCAGCGTACCAGGAAGGGCATTTTGATGCTCTCTTCATACATAAACCGCTTGTCATACATTCCATGGTCGCCGAGGAAGAACCCTTGGTCGCTGGTATAAATAACCACGGTATCATCAAGGATGCCTTCCTGCTCAAGAGCCTTTAGGACTTCACCCATGCTCTCATCAATGCTTTCGATGCAGGCTAGGTAGTCCTGCATGTAACGCTGATAACACCAACGTGTGCGCGCATCACCTGTCAAACCCTCGGGGTACGGATCCTTTACATCACGTTTGTGCAGGTCACGTGCAATGCTCTGCTTCTGTTCACGGATGGCATCGCTTCGCCCGGTATAGGTGTCAAAGAGCGTACCGGGTTCGGGTATCGTCTTGGCGCGCCATTTCTTGGCGAGCCGCTCATTCGGATCCCAGGGACGATGTGGCGCCTTATGATGCATCATCATGAAGAAGGGCTTGTCTTTCGGACGGGCCTTGATGTCAGCGATCACTAACCTCGTCACCACCTCCGTCGCATACTCCCCTTGATATTTTTTAGAGCCGTCCTTTGTGTAAAGGACCGGATCATGGTATTCTCCCTGTCCCGGGAAGACCTCCCAGTGGTCAAAGCCCTGCGGATCAGTCCCCAGATGCCACTTGCCGATCATCGACGTATAATAGCCAGCCTTCTGCATCCGATGCGCAACTGTAACCTTGTTCGTGTCGATCGAATTGAAAACCGGCACCCCATTAATATGACTGTATTGCCCAGTCAAGATAGTCGCACGACTCGGTGTGCAGATCGAGTTGGCTGCAAAGACATGATTAAATTTGATGCCCTCTTTTGCCAGCCGGTCAAGATTGGGTGTCTGGATCAGTTTACCACTGTAAGCACTGATGGCATGAGCGGCATGGTCATCCGACATCACATATAAAATATTTGGTCGTTGCGGAGCTGCCATAGCGATCACCGAAACGCAACTCCATGCAACCGACCATAATCCGCGATACAACTCCATATTATAATCCTTTTTTTGACCCAAAGAATGACCAAATGGTATCACATCTCATGAATAAAAGTGAATGTCCATTTTTAATCACGGCTTTTTCTTTTAGCTTCGACTTAAAATCCCGGCACAAATCGAATATTGCAAGAGCATACAGCCCCTGTTTTTAACTTTTAATTTAAGAAATTACCCCTTCGTTTATTTCCAACGATCGCCTTGAAGGGTTGTAGCTGGTACCGCAAAGACTGTTCCATGCCGAATACCTTTGGGCAACGACACGGCAACAGGCTTGAAGGTCTTGAAATCTGTTGTCTCCACCGCCCCATAGCCACCCTTGTTGTATTGGTCATAATAGACAAGCCAGTGGTCGCCAACATGGATAACAGAAGGGCCTTCAGCCCAAGCTTCTTTGTTATTCGTAAAGGGCGTTTCAGCCTTTGCCCATGGACCGTCAAAGCCTCTTTCGGACCAGACCACGCACAGATTTTTCGCTACCACAGGCGCGCGCGTTTCATCCTTCACAACCAGTCCATACTTGCCTTCCTTCTTGAAGAGGAAGGCATCAATCACATTGAATCCTCCATTATAAAAAAGACGTTTAGGGGACCAGTTCACAAAATCCTTTGATGTCGCCACATAGATACGGTGGTTATGTCCGCCATCTGCAGCGACCTGTGTCTCAGGAAAGAGACCTTCAATGGTTGTGGACCAGATCACCACATACTGCTGCGAAGCATCGTCATAGAAAATTTCCGGAGCCCAGGTATTCCGGGCTTTGGGCTCATCGCGATTGACCTCTACATACGCCTGTTCGGACCAGTCGAGCAGATTCGTTGAGGATGCCGCGCCAAACCCTTTGTCCTTCCACGAGGAGGTCCAAACCATGCGATAAACGCCGCCAGGACCGCGACAGATGCTCGGATCGCGCGTCAACTTCCCGCCGACCTTCGGCTCCATGACAGGCTTGCCGCCATTGACCTCGCGCCAGTTCAACGCATCCTCACTCACCGCTAAATAGACGCCCTTTTCTCCGTTGCTACGAAAAAAACTGAACACATATTGCTGTGGTGCAACCTCCGCACAAAATCCATATAGTGCACACCCAACGACCATGCTCATCAATAAACCTTGTTTCATCTGATCTCCTTTTCATCCCGGAACCAAGCATCTTAATACATTTTTTTAAATGAAGATTACTATAGTCTAATTAGCTATTCGTGTCTATTACAGACTATTGTTTTTCGATTTCAAGGGAGAAAAATGTTCTTCACGCTTTGTCGGAAATGATACCGAAAAAAGGGTAATTTTTTGCTAAGCCATACAGTATTTTTTTAAAACAACCCGTAAGGGAATCTTTGTTGATACACTATAAATTCTCACACATTATAATGTGTGAGAATTTTCTTTCTATATTATTGATAGATTTAGTCTCGTTCCGTTTTTTCACTTGTAACCTGTAGATGCCCTGTGTAAACTTTCATTTGATTGACAATTTAGTTTGCTTTTCAGTAGCGTCCCATAGGACGCAGGTTTTTAGGCTGTAGTCTATTAGACTGTTAGGAAACTCCTGAATTTCAGTTGCGCCCGTGTTGAGTCAGTGTTGGAATTTAGGTTTAGTTTTCTTAGCGTTTCACATAATAGCCTATAGCCTAAACTGCTACAGCCTAGCCATCCCTATGGGAGGGCATAAAGCGCATTTTATATTGCCTAAATTAATAAGGGGGATCATTCGTATGAGAAGTTTCTGCTTTCTGTCGTTACTTGTCGGTTCTGCGTTTGGGGCACAGGCGGTTCTTTATGTCAACCCACAAACTGGCAACGATACCGGCAAGGGAACGGCTTCAAAGCCGTTCGCATCACTTGAGAAAGCCCGCGACACAATACGCGCTATGAAGAAAGATGGAGCGATTCCGCAAAAAGCGTTGACCGTCGAACTGACCGGTACCTTTGTTATGACGACCAACACGTTCGCGTTAGACTTAAATGACAGTGGTGTAAATATGAATGCTCCCATTATTTACCGCGCTTCTAAAAAGGGCGCACGTCTCATCGGTGGCTGTATCCTCCCGGAAAGTGGCTTTCGGACGGTGACCGACGCTGAAATACTGGCCCGCTTACCTGAACAGGCGCGCGGCCGAGTTGTCGCTTTCACCTTGAAATCGCTGGGGTTGCCCCGTCTTGCACCGTTACCTGACAAGTTCAACGGCTGGAGCGAGATGGAGGTCTTCAGCGGAGGTAAGGCGATGCGACTCGCCCGCTGGCCTAACACTGGCTGGACAGAAATCGCTAAGGTAATTGATCGTGGGGTCAAGCCGATCGACAAAGCGACAGGGGAATGGGAGTTCGGTTATAAAGGTGGAACGTTCGAGTATTCCGAAGATGCCCCCGCTCGCTGGAATGTCGAAAAGGGTGTCTGGATGAACGGGTTCTGGTGCCACGACTGGGCCAACGAAACGCTCAAAATCGGGTCTATCGATAAAGAGAAGAAGCAGATCACAGCCGCCGCCATCCATACGTACGGCATCGGCAACTCGTCAAAGTGGCATACGGCCAAGCGTCGCTATTACGTGTTCAACCTGCTGGAAGAGCTCGACAGCCCCGGCGAATGGTACATCGACCGCGAAAACGAAATATTATACTTCTATCCGCCAGGCGGCGACTTGAGCGATGTCGTGCTTTCTGTCCAGAAAAAGCCACTCATCCAAATGAGCAAGGCCAGTAACATCAGGCTGGACGGACTGACGTTCATGTATAGTACCGGCAAAGCGGTCTCAGTCGATGCCTGTGAAAGCGTTATGCTGGAAAATCTCCACGTGTCCAACCTCACGACCGCCGGCATCAGCATCAGCGGAGGAAAAAACTGCGGTCTGAATCGCTGCGAAGTTTCCGACGTTGGCGGCACCTGCGTGTCTGTATACGGAGGCGACCGCAAATCGCTAACCGCCAGCGGGCACTTCGTCACGAACTGCCGATTGCATCACAGTGGGCGGTTGCAGCGAACGCAGGGTCAATGCCTAAGCTTCAGTGGTGTTGGTATTTCTGTAGCGCACAATCTGATTTATGACTCACCCTATATCGCAATCACTTATGGGGGCAATGATAACGTTTTCGAGTACAACGAGGTCCATTCCGCCATGATGGAAAGCGGCGACGGTGGTGGCATGTACACCGGACGCGACTGGGGCTCGCAGGGCAATATCGTCCGATACAACTATTTTCACCATTTCGGCAAGCCGGGCGTGGAATGGCAAAAGGCACAGGGGTTGAATCCCGATTATGAACCGCTGGGTGAAAACGTCATGGTTATGGGTGTCTATCTAGACGACTGTGACAGCGGCGATACCGTCAGTAACAACATTTTTTTCCGCACGGGGTGGTCGGCTTTCGTAGGAGGAGGCCGTTACAATACGATTAGGGACAACCTGTTCATCGATTGTACCTCCGCGCTACACTTGGATGACCGCGGCCTGAAGCGTGCCCGTCCAGGCGAGGGAACCAAAGATGGCTGGGACCTGCTGGCAAATCTAAAGGCCTGTAACTGGCAAGAATCCCCTTGGAAGGATAAGTACCCGCATCTCGTCAACATCATGCAGGACGAGCCCAAGCTACCGTTGCATAATGTCTTCAGCGGAAACGTAACAATCAACTGTCCGCGTTTCTTGCAGATTCATGGAACCTTGAAAATTACCACGCTGCCACGTCTGGATTTCCACGACAATGTCGCGTTTGGTCAAGTGAACGCTGCCGATGCCGAGACCTTCCCTCAAACAGAGGCGGGTAAGAAACGTGTCACGTTCCGATCAGAAACACTGATGGATAACACCAGACCCGATCTAAACGATTTTAAAGTTCAGGATAGCGCCGACATCAAACGCCTGGCACCGTGGTTTAAACGTATCCCAATCGAAAAGATCGGGTTGGCAAAGTAGGTCGTTCATCATCAAAACACACCCAATCTGCTCGTTTTTTCGTTTGCATGAGGGAAAGCCTTGGAGTAACATTAAACCATCGTTTTAAGTAAACTTAACACAGGTATATTCCATGTCTTCTGTCATCACGATTGACCACATCAGCAAGGCTTATGGCGAGTGTAAGGCGGTCTCTGATCTCACCCTTTCACTTCATGCAGGCGAGATTCTGGGGTTCCTCGGCACAAACGGCGCAGGCAAGACTACAACAATCAAAATGTTGCTAGGCTTCTTCCCCCCGGATACGGGCCGAATATCGGTCTTTGGCAACAATCCCTCTGATGCCCATACGCGCCAGCGCGTCGGGTTCATGCCTGAAACTGCGTATTATTACCCCTACCTGAACATCTATGAGCTTCTCTCGTTCTATGGAGGACTCTGCGGCATGCCCCCTGTACTGATCCGTCAGCGGACAGATGAACTCATCGTACGCACTGGCCTGGAAAACGCGGGCACACGGCTACTCAAGACGTATTCAAAGGGCATGCTTCAACGCGCAGGCATTGCACAGGCAATTTTGCATGATCCTGACTTGCTGATCCTGGATGAGCCTTTTACAGGACTTGACCCGCTGGCACGCATCCAGTTGCGGGATTTGATTCTTGACTTGAAGGCAAAAGGAAAGACCATCCTCTTTTCGTCGCATGAGCTTTCGGAGGCCGAACTCATGTGCGACCGCATAGCCATCATGAAGGCTGGCTCGCTCGTCCTGGATAAGCCCATGACAGAGGTCGCAGGCGACGGAAACACCAACCTTGAACGTATCTTTCTGAATGTCCTTCAATCGTCATAAGGAGTTGCTAGCATGAATTTTTTGACCCCGTTCTCAGCGCTCATTTGGCTCTCGCTTTACGACCTCTATCGCCGTAAAGATCTCGTTGTCGTAGCGATGCTTACCTTGGTCGTGCTCGTCCCCATGTCTTTTGCAACGCCCTTTGGCGTGAAGGGTGCCAGCCGTTACCTCAATGAAATTGCGTTGCTCCTGGTCTGGATATTCACGCTCGTCATCTCCATGACACGCACAGCGCGCATCATTCCAATTGAGATCGAATCGCGGACGATCTATCCGCTACTCGCCAAACCAGCTTCGCGCACACTGATTCTCTTTGGACGTTATGCAGGCGTCTTGATCGCCTCGCTCTCTGTCCTCTTGCTCTTCTACGGCTTGTACGCCATCATCAACGCCCTCAAGAGCGCGGTGTTCCCCTGGGAGGTTTGGGCGCAAGCATTGTTACTCCATGCTGGCTTCATCATCCTTGTGACCTCGCTTGCGCTCTTAGGCTCACTGTTTGTCCATTCGGACGCCAATCTCTCCATTTTGGGAATCATTATCGTGGGCATGTTACTCTATGGCCAGCAACTGCCCGTGCTGGCGGCTGAACAACCCCTGCCCTTGCGTCTACTTCTCAATGCTGTCTACTGGATCGCGCCTCATTGTGAATTTTTTGACATGCGCACACGTTTGATTCATCACTGGCCATCCATATCTTGGCTGATCTGTTGCTCTGCATTTTTCTATGCCGTCGCCTATTCATCTATCTGTTTCGGCATCGCGGCATGGATATTTAATCGCAAGAAAATCTAACGCGATGAGTAAACGCTTCTATCTGCCTGTATTACTTGTTCCATGTTTGTTGTACACCACCAGCAAGCTGATTGCGCTCAATAGCGCGACGCTGGGATATTCCGTACATCCGCAACAAGGAAATACTGGCAATTTGCTAGATATTCTTGCGGGTGACACGCGTACCCTGATCGGCAACGCAATGCTCGAAAAGGCGGAAGCCTACTACCATGGTGGCCTCAGCGACCACAGCGATGGCTCGGCTAGTACAGTCGGCGAGCATAACGATCCTGACGATCATGATGCAAAAAAACCGCCCTCTTCGCCTCAGCTCGACCCATGGAAATACCTTTATGATCACATCCATGCTAAGGCGCATATTCACTTAGATCTGAGTAAAGCGGAAGAGCTGCTTCCCTGGTATTGGGCAGCATGCGAGGCCTCGCCCCATAATATCCAAGCTTTTGAAGCAACGGCCTACGCGCTCGCCACAATGCTTCAACAACCCCACGATGCCCTGCGACTTTTAGAAAAGGGCATCAAGAGCAATCCGAACAATGCAAAACTGGAAATCACGCGGGGCGAAATACTCATCAAGCATTTGAAAGACTTTAAAACCGCAGAAGTCGCGTTCCTTTCTGCTTATGATAAAAGCATCCGTGAAAAAGTTCCTCGGGATGACATGCTCAAGGCAGAAACGCTTTTTTATCTCGGCTATCTCGCTAATAAACGCAACGACCTCGAAGCGCTCCACCGCTGGCAAACTATTGCCAAGGAGACCATGTCACCCAACCTCGCATCCATCCGCGATTTATTGAAAATCAAATAAAAATCGCGTTATAGCGGCAAGATGATTTCGCGGTTTTCTGCAAATGTGGCCGTCTTCTTAGGCCCGCCGTCGATTGTATATTCGATTGTCAGTTGCTTAATAATCGGCGCGATGGGTTCAAAGGCTTCGTTGTAGTTACGTATCGGCGAATAACGCGTCCCCTTAAAGGTCGGACGGATCTTCTCGGTCACATCCACAGCTTGTGGTTTCTTTTCCTTCGTCGCATAGATAGCGGAAAGGATTTCCACCTTACATTTTTCCTTGGCGATCATCTCTGTGCGATAGTCACGTATCAGTTGAGCACGATCCGGCACTTTACTGATATCCACAAGTTTGAGTGGTCCGCAAAGTGCAAACGTGTCGCCATCCTGACGAAGGTTAAAACGATTGATGCGCGGCGCCGTCGCAATGCGCGGACGAACCTTCGGATTGGCGTCAATTTCCGGATGCTGCGGATCATACATCTTGCGAATCTCCTCATCGCCCAGGAAGGGGCCGTTGCAGTCCACCCAGGCGATCAGCCGTTCGCGGTCTACGCCCGTTACCTTCACCTGATGATGCGCACCGCTGCATGCATTGGAGATCAGTGCGCTCACTGGCGAGAAGGCAGTATACGGCGGCAAGGTAGCCAGGTTCGTGGGATCGTGACTGTTATACCCTTCAACAATGAAGATGCCGGCCAAGTTCTCCGGCACACCGCGCGCATTCTTCGTGCGTGGATGCGCCCAGCCGCAATCGCCTCCCACCAAGGTGTAATAGGGTTCAGCAAAGGGGCTAACATCATACGGTCGGTGATAGACATTCACGCCCCATCCATGCGTGGAGGGACGATAGGTCATATCGAGTTTCTTGTTGGCATTAGTGCCAGTTTTATTGTGGCAGCTTGCGCAGTGCTTTTCAAGGACAGGCTGGACAAACCGCGTATACCCGACACTCTCACCTGCCCCCCACGATGGAGGCGTCAGTTTCACCGCTGGCTTTTGCAAGGCCTTGCCCATCTTATATTTCTCAGGCGACTGAATAGAGCGGGTTTTCATGCTCGTCTCATGACAACCAAAGCATCCGCGCCGCTCGCCCGGCATACCATTGGCAAAGCTACGCATGACATAGATCGCACACCCTTCTGCATCCAGCATCTGGAAGAAGATGGACTCACCGGGCGGAATTTCAAAATTCACACTGCCGTCCGCCTCGATGGGTACCGTCCCCAAGATACGTTTGACTCCGTCCGCTTGGAATACGCTCACGGCTGGCCCGTCATGCTGCACAGTCTTGCGCCACGTCGTGTAGGTCTTCGGATCCATCTGGATCACACGAATGAATTTACCCTTTTCCTTGAGAATAGGCGGCGCATTTTCAAAGACATCGTTGCTGTAGAATATAGCCGGAGCAATTTCCTGCCGGTTGTCTTTTCCAAAGGTATCCCCCTGCCCATTGTTCGTGATCTTCGGCCATTTCACCTTGTCAGTCATGGCTGTCGGTCTTTTGCGTGGCTGGAAAGGCATGGCGTACAAAGCATTGTAAGTCCCGCGGTAAATCAGTTCGCGGTTCCCATACACATCCATGAGATAAAGTCTGAACTGATTGGTCCGTGTCCCACTCATGCCAATCGAGCCACCTTCTCGCGCCGAGACCAGAAAGAGTTCTTCCGAGAGCGGCCATGGCGTCTTGTAAGCGCCCAACTTGCCTGCTGCATGATATTCGACGTGCGGGACAGGATCAGCAGGCCCATTCCCCACTTCCGGCCAAGGCTGATCACGCGTGATACGGTTAAGTCCGTCCGGATAGTTCAGCCCTTTCACAGGATCAATCATGCCGATCGTCCCGTCATACCACGCATGGTGCCCCACACCTGTGAACATGATTTTCGTGCTACCCGGGATCGGGCGCGCTTCCGTCAGCACGTCCGGCCATACGCTCTGACTGCCCCAGAAGGTCTGCACATTGCACCCATCCTGATCCATAGTCCAGAGACTCTGCACGCGCCACAGCGCCTTGTCCGTATATTCCCAGCGCGTAAAGATAATGCGGCCATCGTTCAATACGGCCGGCAGATATTCAGGCTCGCCATTGGCCGAAAGTACATAAATATTTTTTCCATCCGCATCACACCGCGCAACCGCGAAGGAATGCGAGGCAGGGAAGCAGCGCACATAGCTATGTTGACGCGATGTAATAAAGATAATTTTTCCGTCGGGTGAAAAGAGAGGGTCATGGTCATCATAATCACCAAACGTCATCTGCTTCAAATCCGTGCCATCCGCATTGCACGCGTAGAGGTGATAGGAGAGATCATTTGTCGGACAGTAACTAAACACGATACGCTTGCCATCCCATGACAAATCGGGACGCGTAAAACTCCCTTTCAATTGCGGAAGGATGTTCTGTAGGGGCGGACCGCTCTGCTTGTTGCCTACATCTAGCCCTCTAACGGACACGATGATAAGACTGCCTCCCAGATCGCGGATAAAGCCATTGCGTTGCAGCGACTCATGCGCCCAATGAACGCCATCGCCCTGCTTTCCCTTTGGATAGGGATTATCAATGAGCATAAGGCGGCTGAAATTCACGGCTGGATTTTTAAACATCACTTCGCGTTTAATCGCACGAATATCCAGAAACATTTTTTTTGCATCAGTTTCCAAGAGAGGTTTTTTCAGATAGGCATCGAGCGCCTTCTGCTCCGTAGCGAAATCCACTTTCGGCGCACGCGCCATCATCTCCTGCGTATACCGAATCTCATTGGTGACGGACACAAGTGTCGGCTGATTATTACACTGGAACAGCCATTCCTTTTCCAAAAGATTTTCCGCGCTGACGCTTGTCGCCAGTGCAATCCCCAAAGGTAAAATCCATTTCCCTGCCATAACTCCCCCCCTCATTATCGTCTACATTTTTATTACAGACATCACATGCTCTGATGTTGCTTTATGCGGGCCAAAGTCAATATTGATACTTACAACATAGAGTTTGTTCCCCAGCCTTGCAACATCGGTCGGCAAGTCCAGTATTCCACCCCCGCGCGCCAGCACAAAGACCTCCCCTGTGGCGACGCGCAACCCGCCGATACTGTTCCCCAATGGATCGGCAAACCAGACCACTTTCTCTTGCGCATCATAATGCGCACCATCCAGCGTCATAAAGCCAAGCGGTTTCGTATCAACGATCGAAGCGCACGAGGCGACTTTGTCATCCGCATCCAGTACTACCTTCCAAATATGGCAAGTTCCAAAGTCTGTAACATATAGATTATTGCTGTCGTCAAACGTAATGCCATTCGCACCATACGGGAACCCGCCGTTCGTGGTGTCCGTTGTCATGTCACAGAGGTAATGCGGATCAGAGGGCTCCATCTTAACAGCAACTGTCTTTCCTGATTTGAATTCATTGACAGTGAATTTGATCACCCCGCTCGTCGTGATTGCTCCTTCACGTTTGATGATGGTATCGGAAACATAGAGGCAGTCGCCCTTTACAGCAATGCCATTCGGATAATTCAGCCCTATTGCTGCGATCTCTGCACGCACAGGGACTCCATGTTCATGAACAATACGCCACAGACAGGAGCCACCCCAGCAGGTGTCCGTAAACTGGCAGTCTGCGAGATAAACATGACCGTCTGACCCCACAGCTACGCCCAGAATCGAAGGTCGCTTTCCATCCGCGTGCAGGGGCAGATCAAAGACTTTTTCCACTTTGCCGTCTGGCGTAATGCGCCCCACACCGCCTGGCTTGTTAAGCGACACATTGTGAAGTCCGAAATAGACATATCCCTGATGGACAAAGAGGCCTTCGGCATTGGCCCCGACGGTTGAAAGATCATATCCGAATTGGGCGGTCTTAAGTAAACTCATAGAAATCCTTTTAGAATGAACGGTAGTTGCCGCGTTCTTCACGGATGGTGGAGAGCATGGCTGCAATGTTTACGGCCGGAACGTCTGACATGACTTCCTGTGACGGGGCGACCATGTAACGTCCGCCCTTTCCAAGTAAGTGCATGACCCTGCGCGTCTCTGCAGCCACCTCCGCTGGCGTGCCATGCGGCAGGATCTCCTGCGTATCAATCCCACCCCAGAGCGTGAGCTTGCCTCCAAACTGTTTCATAAGCTCTTCGAGTCCGAGACAGGGCTGTACAGGTTCCAGCATGTCGAGTCCAATATCCATCAAGGCGGGCAGGAACTGCATGATGTTGCCGCACGAATGCATAATTACAGGAAGCCCGGCATTCTTATACACGTCAAAGAGCTTCTTCGTACGTGGCAGGATCAAATCGAAAAAAACTGAGGGTGTAATTAACGGCCCGGTCTGGCATCCGATATCATCGCTGTGATGACCGACCTTGCAGCCGATTTCAATTTTACGTTTGGCCAGTGCGATCTTGTAGTCTGTGATTTTATCCAGCAAGACAGCAGTTGATTCAGGGTCGATCAGCGACTCGACAAAGAACTCCTCCATGCCCATCACGCAATAGGCACGTTCAAAAATGCCGGCATAACCGCCGGGTACAACCAGATGTTCACCCTTCTCATTTGCCTTCAGATCGCGAATGATATCATCCATGTTATCCGGACGCATCGGATTAGGCGGCTGATAGGCCAACACAGCCTCACTGAAAGGCATCTTCAAGATTTCACGATCAAAGCCATCAGGCAAGAAGGGCTCCGCCATCTTGTTCTTTTCGGCATTTCCCTGTAACGGATTATAGCAGGCAAAGAAACCGTCTTCACCGATTTGCACGCCCGTGCCCCAGGTGTCATAGACAATCTTATTCTTGCGATCGACCTTGGCATAGCCCTTCGCTTCCAGTTCGCGCATCTTTTCATCGACATTGCGATAAAAGAGGGGCGTATCACAGAGTGTAAAGGAGAGACACAAATGGTTGTCCAGATAGTCATCCAACTCCGCGCCACTCTTCAAGCCTAAAGCCTTGGCCACCTGCTCGTCTTTCGAACGGTCGGCGATGGTGATCTGGCTTGGCAGGTAATCAACTTCCTTGCCTCGGATAATATTCAATACTCTCTCTTCGCGTGTCATGTTTCTCCTTTAACCTTCGTAACCGAGTTTACGGCTGATCTTGTCGGCATACGCCTTCACCAGCAATCCATTCTTTTCAAAATCCTTTTTCGGCAATTGGTCCGTAAATCCAGACATATTCAGTGTACCAACCGCTTCTCCTTTACGATTAAAGATTGGCGCGGCGATACAGGTAATGCCGATGGTCGCCTCCTGACGATCAAACGCATAGCCTTTCAAACGAGCCTCTTCCAGTTCCCTCAGAAAATCCTTGAGGGTCACAATCGTGTGCTCTGTGAACTTCGCAAACTTCATGTGCTTCACGATGGACTGGAGACGGGCTGGCGGAAGAAAAGCGAGAATGCTTTTCCAGCCTGCACCCGTGTGGAAATCACGCGTACTGAATCCTTTTTCAACGACAAAACGCATACGGTTCCGGCTCTCTGCCACCTCGAGGACCACGCCCTCCTCATCATTGTACAGACAGCCTACCATGTTCGTTACACCGCTTTCATCGCGCAGCGCAACCATCTCTGGCCAGGCAATAACGGCTAGGCTATATTCATCCGAGCCCGCGCACCCCAAGTCGAGCAGCTTGCGCGAGAGCCGATAAAGTCCGGTCTCGCCATGACGCGACAAATACCCGCCATGCGTCAACGTCATGCAGATACGATAAATCATGGTCGGGGAACACGATGTCTTTAATGCCAGCTCATTGCGATTCAGTCCGGCAGGATGGCGTGACAGCACCTCCAAGACAAGCAAAGCACGATCCAAATTCGGGACATGATAATTTTTCAAATCTTTCATAAGCCACCCGTGTTGTTTAATATGTAAACTATAATACACATTTTAACTTACGATGGCAACCACAAATAAAATATTACGCTCTTATTATATTTCTGTTACGATCAGTCTCAATTGCCAGAAGTCACAGCTCTCACGTTCTAATCTAAATTTAATATATTCCTCTGCTGAAAATCACACTCTTCCTAGTTCCCCCTCCCTCTGTAAAATTCCTTCCAACGCATCTAAGTCTCAAATTGAAATGCAGGGGTGAGCATGATATAGTATGGCTCATTCACTTGTTATTTGTATAACTATGGGGTTAAATAAAAAATCAGGAGCAGGCATGAAGCAATTTCTCCAACCATTAGCAGAGGTTTTTGGTCACAAAATCGAAGATCAATCCAAGAGTGCTAACCGATACCGTTCTCGCCGTCTATGCCCATTTAACAATAGGGTTCCGAATTGCACAAAAGATAAAGCGGAAAATCCGCTTGGCGTTTGCAGCGTACTGCATGCCAATGCTCCAGCCGTCACTTGCCCGGTGAGATTTCGGGAAGACTGGCTGATCACTGATGATGCTGCCTCTTTCTTTTTCCCGGAAAATGCCAACTGGACATCCTTAACCGAGGTCCGTCTCAATGATGCCAACGGAAAGTCTGCCGGCAATATTGATGTCGTGCTCGTGTCTTATGACCAGGATGGAAAAGTTTTGGATTTTGGCGCTCTTGAAGTTCAAGCTGTTTATATTTCTGGCAATGTCCGAGACCCTTTCGAATATTTTATGAAAGACACTAAAGGGCGTGGTGCAATGAACTGGACAGGCCAACCCAATTATCCCCGGCCTGACTACTTGTCCTCTTCTCGAAAAAGATTGGCCCCTCAATTACTTTTCAAGGGAGGAATTCTTCACTCTTGGCAAAAGAAATCAGCCGTTGCAATAAACAAAGCGTTTTTTGACACGTTGCCAAAACTTACTAAGGTTTCCAAAGAAGAAGCTGATATGGCATGGCTAATTTATGACTTGAAGGAGGTTGTTGTTGATGGCCAGAGCCGATATAAACTTGTGAAAGTTGATGAAGTATTTACGGATTTTGAATCCGCCTTACTGTCAATCACAAAACCAACTCCTGGGCGCGTCGATGACTTCATCAAATTGCTTCAAGAGCGTCTTGATGAGCACCTTGAAACGCCGCCAACAAACAAAACCATTGAAACTCCGTTCCAACAATGATTTCTCCTCAACAATCACTCTTTCCTGATTTATATCCGGAAATGACGGCACCAGGACCGGTTAATGTTTCAACTATTCCGCAGCGAAGCCCGTTCCGATATCCAGGCGGGAAAACATGGTTTGTCCCAACGTTTCGGAATTGGGTTCTGAATCTGCAATCTAAACCGAAGACATTGGTTGAACCTTTTGTAGGAGGGGGCATTATCAGTCTTACCGCCCTTTTTGAGAACATGGTTCGAAAAGCAGTCATGGTTGAGCTTGACGAGGATGTCGCCGCTGTATGGAAGACTGTTGTCCATGGTGACGCAAAATGGCTGGCTAATCGGATACTTAAGTTTAACCTTACGCGAGAATCAGTTATTGAAGAAATATCCAATAGCGATGTTGAAACGAAGGAAAAAGCGTTTCAAACCATTTTGAAAAACAGAACCAATCATGGCGGCATTTTGGCTTCTGGCGCGGGACTTCTTAAACATGGTGAAAACGGAAAAGGGATTCGGTCTCGCTGGTATCCAGAAACACTTGCTAAACGATTTCTGGATTTAGACACCATTGCAAACCGAATCCGTTTCTGCCAGATGGACGGCATCGATATTATGCAGGAGTATGCAAACCAAAAGGACGTCATCTTCTTTATTGATCCGCCCTATACGGCGGGTGGGAAAAAGGCAGGAAGCAGACTTTATCGTCACTGCAATCTGGATCATGACCGTCTCTTCTCCGTGTGTGAACAGCTCAGTGGTGACTTCTTAATGACATACGATAATGCTGAAGAGGTAAAACTGTTGGCACGCAAACATGGCTTCCAAATGCGCTTAATTGCAATGAACAACACGCATCATGCAACGATGGAAGAGTTGGTGATCGGTAAAAACCTGACGTGGATGGATCAATATCAGGCTGTTCACGAACCGACTGAAGAATACTTGACTACCCCCTGATAGAGCGGAAAAGTCTCCTTCTATAAAATGGTCAAGTTATCCGGGTCCCCAGCCATAACCATTATTATTGCGCTTCGTAGTAGCGCAGAGCCTCTTGATAACGCGTATTTCCAGGTTCGCGTTCCAGCGCATATTTAATGAGTTCGACAGCGCCCTTGGGATTACGTTTGCCGACAAGCACCGCGCAATTAAAGGCGGCTTGTCCTGCGCAGCTCGGATCCTTCATAGCGATACGCAGGCATTTCTCCGCACCGTTGAAATCACCGGTCTCGGCGAGTGCCAGTCCAAGATTCAAATGCACGGCACCATGGTCAGGCTGATTCTTCGAGGCTTGGCGCAAATAGCTGATCGCCTCCTGGATATTCCCGTTTTGAGAAGCCAGGATCGAGGCATTCACAAACGGCATCACGGTGTCACTCCGTAACTTCATCGATTCCTTATAGGAGTCCATTGCGCTCGAAAAGTCACCACGCGCCATGCGATAGTTTCCAAGATTGTAGTGGCTCGCCCAATCGTCAGGACGCGCGGAGAGCATCTCGAGCAACTCCTTTTCTGCTTTTCCAAGCGCGTCAAGGGTCTTTGCGTCAAGCGATGTCCGAGGGTAGGCCGCAAGCGACTGTGCCGCCTGAATGCGAACCACGCGCACAGGATCAACCAGCGCACGGAACAGCACAGCTACAGAGTCGGAGTCCCGCAAGTTACCGGAAAGCGTACCGACTGCTGCACCGCGGACCAAGGCCGAAGGATGCGTAGCGCATTGCCGAACAACTGGCCAGATACTGGCACTTGGGCAGTCCCGAAAGAGGCGTACCAGCGAAGCGCATACCACGGGTTCCGTCGACTCTGGTGGCTCACACAGATAAGCGAGCATAGCTGGCAAGGTTGTCCAGTCACGCTTACGAGCAGGATCCATCAGTTCGCCAATACGTAACATCTTCTTCCTTCGCGTATCATCCGGAAACCACGTGCGGACTTTTGCTGCTGCCCAGTCTTCGTCCTTCTTGTTATGGCAAAGGATGCAGGCTGAAGGCGCGCCATAACGTTTGGCAGCCTCAGGACAAGGCGGACGCTGGGAGTGGTCGCTACGGCGCATGGCAGCAAAGGAGGTCATGGGCATGTGGCAGGCAATACACGAGCCTGCTTTGCCATCAGGTGCGTGACGTGAATGCGCCTTGATGTTCTTTACCCGGTCAGCATGACAGGAGGAACAGGCCGCATTGACATCATTCGTAAACTGCTTGTCAAAACGATAGCGTCCGCTCGAGGTATGGCACGAGACACAATTCAAGTTGCTTTTCTTGGCACATGGATTAAGCAACCAGAGTGTAAAGGTGTAATTTTCACCCAAGTCACGTCCGTCTGCGCTGAAGTCACGGTCTTCAAGCGTGACGAGGTCATAGTGGTTAAAATAGGTATCGCCGGGGATATAGCTGGCGGTCAGCGGAATCATCTTGGCATGACATGTCGCACAGGCGCTGTTGATCTGATCAGGCTTAAAGGTGCGCCAGCTCTTCAGGAAGAGGTTTGTAGGCGACTGTCCTTGGGGGAGGGCACGGCAGACACGATTATGGGTTTCAGCAGGACCATGGCAGGTTTCGCAACTGATACCCGGTTCGCGCCAGATGGTCTTGTAACTCGCACGTTTAGGGTCGTAATTTTTTTCAAGCTGACTGACATGGCAACTGAAGCACGCCGTATTAAAGGTTAGCATCGAATCACGCCATTCGAGTGGCGTGTCGCCTTCAGCATGAAAATGACGCAACATGCTGCCCGTAGTATTAAACCATTCCTTTTCCTTCACGCGGTACGCCACCGGCAAGACTTGCAGTCTGCCCTTGTCAAGTTGCGTCAGGAAGTAGAAGACATTTTTTCCGCCCATCGCATGCAAGAGGGGAAACGATGCCGTCTTGCCACTCTTCAAGATCTCAACCACAGTGCGCTTATCAAGATCGACCGAATAGGCTGCATCACCGATCACGATGGGACTCAGCAGGGGCGTCAAGTCATGGGCAATCATCGCTGCCGTGATGGGTTGCAGAGCCTTGCCGTGATGTGACGGCTCCCACTTATGATAGAAGTCCGCATGGCATTCCTTGCACGATGAGGAACCCGCATATTCAGCCGAACGCTTGTCCCGCCTACAACCGATGAGGAGCAACAGGGCAAGCGTATAAAAGAACACGTAAAAATTCTTATGCACGACCCTTTGCCTTCAAGAATGCGAAGCAACCACGGACGTTTTCAATCGACTTCGGGTTGGCTTCTGATTCGACGATATACCAGTCTGTGACATCCGCTTCACAAGCTGCAAGGAATGCGTTCCAGTCAACACCCTTCTTGCCCTCGCCTGGCTGACCCAGAATACCAGGTCCTGGATAAACTTCCTTTGCGTGGGGCGTATACATGCGTTTGGGATACTTCTTGATCCAAACCATCGGATCCTCACCAGCGGCCACGACATGACCGACATCCAACTGCATGTTCACTTCTGGCGAAACATGATCAAAGAAAATCTGGAACTTTGAAACGCCATCAAACTTATCTTTAAACTCGCTCTGATGATTATGATATCCGATACGGACACCGCAGGTTTTGGCCTTCTCTTGCGCCCCGCTAAAAAGTTTTGCCAGTTCCATCCAGCCAGCAGCATCCTTCGCGTTCATACTTGGAACGGTCACATACGGACATCCAAGCTGATTATAGAAATCCAAAGTCGCCGAAAGCTTCTCAGGCTTAATCGTATCCAGGCCTGAGTGTGTGCCACAGGCGACCAAGCCATTGTCATCCAAGATCTGCTTGAGTTCCTTGGCGCTCTTACCAAACATACCGGCAAACTCAACGCCTGCATAGCCGATTCCCTTGACCGCCTTCAACGTACCCACCAGGTCTTTACTGCAGAGATCACGAATCGAATAGAGCTGGAGGCCCACTTTAGGTTTTGCCTTAGCAACACTCAACGTGCTGCAGCCCTGCACCATATTCATGGACGCACAGGCAAGACCTGCTGCGCCAACTGATATAAACTCCCGACGTGAAAAATCCTGCTTACTCATATTTGTTTCCTTTTTTTAGATTATGTTACTTGGTGTAACCACTGCGTATCACAGACTTCTTATCCTTGATGTGCTGGGCATTGAGGGCCGCGCGATTCACAAGATCCTTCATCCGTGATTCATCATTGCTGTTTGCAATAAACGTCCAAAAATCCTTGTTCATGCCCGGCGAAAATTCGCGAACAATCGATTTAACTTTATCAGCCTTTCTCTTCAGAACGGGGACGGTGGACGACAATTTTTCAAACTGCTTGGGATCAGTGACCATGACCGCAAAGGTTTCTGCACGATCCTCCATCTCACTCGTGGTTGCATAGTCGCTGACAAAATCCTTTCGAATATCTGTATCCTTCTTGGCCGCCATCATCTTACGCTTGTCGTTCTTATCCAGGTTTTCTGAATTTGGAAGGTAAATATTCCCCCCATAGACAAACTGTTTGCTATTCAGCTTTGTCCATTCAGGATTGTTCCGTTGCTTGTCAGCGATGTGGAACATTTCATGATAGATGATATGCGAATGGATTGGAACATTCAAGACAATGACGCCAGTACTCGTGGCAACACCGCCCGCAAGCTGACCATTCATGCGCAAGTTTCGACACAAGACAACCGTATTGAGCTTTGTTTCCTGCAAAAATCGAACGGGAAAAATATCCATTGCCGCGAAAAAGTGAGGCAGGACCTCTTTCGCTTCATGAGATGTGAGAACATCGCCTGAAATTTGGTTTGGCAACGTATAAGCAATCGCAAATCCGCATTTCTTTGCAACGCGCAAATACTCCTGCTCAATCATTTCAGGCGTAGCCTCTACGACAGCGGTATCATTGGTCGCGGCCGTCTTCTTCACCAGCGACGTCAATTCTGCGAAGCCAACCTGTGTCCCCCCTAGCCACGCAAGAACGCCAAGCATTCGAAACCAACGCGTCATACTCCTTCGAAAAGAAATGCCTTTCATACTTTTATGTCCTAGATGCGAAGGACACAAGCCCATCATATCAGCTTGTGTCCTCACGCAATTATCCTTTGATATCTAAGGAGATTTTAAGCCTTAAAGTAATCTTCCCAACCTTTACGCGGAGGTTCTCCGACGCAAAGCATGGCATTAGCCGCTTCGTGGTTGGTGATTCGGCGGGTCTTCAGGTCGAACTCGACCTTTGCATTGACACGCGTGGCGATCACGCCGAGCGCCATGAATTGGCAGAGGGGTGCTGCGACCGAGAACGACGAATTGCACGTCGCCTCTCCCTTAACTCCGAGCAAAAAGTTTTTGTAGTGGTTGCAAGGGCTCTTGGGGTGCTCCGGCAATTTAGCAGCAAACTCCTTGGCATTCGGTCCGACCGGGGTCAACGTGGTTCCGTGCGACCCGCCCTTGAAGACGAAGCCGTCACCATAGATTTCCTTGCCCGGAGGCAAGTCCTTCCCAAACCCGGAGCCACCGCCCGAAGTCGGAGCATCGGTCACAACCTTGGCCTTGTTAAAGCCCTCAGGAAGTTCAGGGTAATTCTTTTGTCCTTCGTACCAGAATACATCGCAGGCGGGCAGCCCCTCTCCGCGTTCAGGCACCTTGAAGAGCAACGTGCACTGCATCGGGAAGGTGATGGGGTTCCAACCGACCATCTTGATAGGCTCGACAGAAGCCGGCAGCCCCCACTTCAGGAACTGATGCCCCGTATCAAGGATGTGTGCGCCCCAATCGCCGAGCGCACCGTTTCCGAACTCATAGAAACAACGCCAATCGCCGTTGAGGTACTGCGCCGTATAGTCGTGATCCGCGACATGTGCCAGCCAGGTGTCCCAGTCCATGAAAGACGGTTTCTCCTGCTTGGCGAGTGCGGCCTTGATCTTTTCGACATCGCCGCCCCACTTATGCCAGCGACGTCCACCATTCATGTGTGCGACGAACTTTGTCACGCCCTTCATCACGCCGGCTTCAGCATACTTCTTGAACTGGAAGTAGTTTCCCTCGGAATGGCCCTGGTTGCCCATCTGCGTGACCACTTTATATTTCTTCTCTGCCTCCATCAGCAGATCAAGCTGGTGGAAAGAGTGAGCGAGCGGCTTCTCGACATAGACAGCCTTCCCTCGGCGCATCGCTTCCATCGCGATAACAAAATGGGAATGATCCGGTGTGCCCACGAGGACCGCATCGATCTCCTTGTCCATCTTGTCAAACATCTTGCGGAAATCTGTGAATCGTGCAGCCTTCGGGAACTTTTTGAGGTTAGCGCTTACGCGCGCTTTCGGAGAGGTGTCGCCGATCTCCGTGTCACAGAGTGCAACGATGTTACACAGCCCCGAGGCATACAGGGATTCAATGTCCCTTCCTCCTTGGTTTCCGATGCCGATGCAGGCGAGATTGACCTTCTCGTTGGCTGATGCCCCCTGAGCTGAACGGATAAACGGAAACGCGGTCATGGCCGATGCCGCTACTGTGCTTGAGATAAATGTACGTCGTGATGTGTTAATCATAATGCATTCCTCCTAAGTAAAATAATGATGTATTATGATACGCTTTCTATCTGCGCTTAGCCATTCCTAAATAAAAAGAAGCTACTTTTTTTTGCGTTTTTTTTCACCACATTCGGAGAAGTAATACCACTGCCGAAAAGTATTTAGACCCTATCAAGGGGGCCAGACACACGGGAGGGGCACGCGTCTGCGTGCCTAGGACGAGCAGACGCTCGTCCCTCCCTGTGTGTGTAATAGCCCTTTTAGCATAAATACTTTTCGGCAGTGGTATAACATCCGAGTCTAATCGGAAACATCCTCTTCCCTCGGGAGCATATCGGGGTCTAGTTCAAGCGGGGGCAGAAGAATAGGGTCGCCCGGTAACGCCTGATAGGCACATGCAACAATAGGGAGCCCTTGCTTAAGAAAGAGTAGCTCAAAGTCGGTCTGATCTTCTTCCGTGCGCGTGATAGCGGGCACCTCTTTAAATCGCGACGACACTGCAAAAGCTTTTCGAATCTCTGCGCCATATTCCTGATGATCCGTGGCAATCTGAATAATACCGTCCTCTTCAAGTCGCATCCAGAGCACATCCAGAAAGAGCGGGGAGAAAAGTCTATGGCAATGATGCCGACGCTTCGGCCAGGGATCAGGGAAAAAAACGTAAACCGTCTGTAGACGATGTTCTGGCAGCAAGTAGTAAAACGTATAAAACGCTTCTAGGCGCAATGCATGCAAGTTACGGGCTGGCAGACGTTCCGCCTTGCGGTTGAGCTTGCGCACGCGTCCCAGCATGCGTTCGATACCGATATAATGCGTCTCCGGATGTTTCGCCGCCTGTGTGGCAAGAAAACGGCCGTTACCGCACCCAATCTCAATTTCGAGAGGCGCAGTCCCGCACAACGTCGCCAACGGCAACGGCAGTGTCGGATCAGTCACCGATATTTCACACGAGAGAAACTGTTTCATAGTTAAATTTCATCGCAGTATAACATGCCAATCCGCGCATTTGAAAGGCATTTTTGGTATAGGAGAACCAGGGGTCGTAGCTAAAAATTCAACAATCGAGATCATACCTTCTTCTCTCCGAGGATTCGTAGGAGAACCAGGGGTCGTAGCTAAAAATTCAACAATCGAGATCATACCTTCTTCTCTCCGAGGATTCGGAGGGTTCTACGGTACGCCGCGGCGAGCGTTTTGTCCTTTGCCAGCATCTTCCTGATGCGTATCGCACCTTGCGACACCGACGCCGCGTTCATATCGGTGTAACCTCCCAGTTCTTTCAGTGTCAGGCCACAGCGTGACCGTCCGATATAAAGTGCCAAGTCTCGGCCCCAGTCGCCGTGCCGGTTGATAAAGCTTTCCCAAGGCTCGCCTCGGACACTCCCGACTGCGGCCATCACTTCCGAGAAAGGCAGCAGCTTTCTCCAGTCCCGCTCGTTTGTGATCTCCCCTTTCTTCTTCAATACCTGCTTGCGCAGTTTCGCGATGAACTCCGCACCGCCGACGGCCACCGCCGTCGATAGTTTAGCGAAGGCGCCCTCCTCGACCCCCTGCTTGACATAATCCTCGATCCACTCCCTGTATTCCTTCTTCTGGTCTTTACCCTTGTCGCAGAAGCGCCTCCACAGCTCCGCGCACGTCAGCCATCGGGGCGCCTCCGCATATCCGGCATAAGCAGGATAGGAACTCCAAGAATACCTGCGGAGGGTCTCCAGCCGCTTTAAAATCTGCTCCTCGCCGAGCTCTACAGGAAGCATCCCCTGTTTTTCGTGCTTCCGGTCATCCTTCCCCTGTCCAAGCTTCTTTACCCGCACGGGGTTCAGGTGGACATACAGCGAGCACTCGAGCGCCCAGGAGCCCTCATTGTCAATAGGGACGCTTTTGAAACGAGACTGGAAGAGAGCGCCGACGCAGCTATGCTTGATGTTGTACCATACACTGTAACTGGTATTCAGCCACTGCAAAGCCCGGCTGACATTTCCTTCAGGCGATTCGATCAGGAGATGGTAATGATTCCCCATCAGCACATAGGCATGGAGGATGATTCGGTAGCGCTCGACCATTCCTTCCAGAAGCTGAATAAAATGTTCGCGGTCGCGATCCGTATGGAAAAGCGTCCGCCTCCCCAGCCCGCGGGTTGTGATATGGTACCAGCCGCCTGGCGTATGATGTCTCAAATGTCTTGGCATGGGTGTACATTAGCAGAAACGGCAGATCAACTCAAACTCAAATATTGAATTTTTACCTACGACCCCTTTGCCTCTTCGCATTGTCGTGCGTGTAGCCTGTGCCGTCGGAGACGGAACTGAGACGATTGCCGATGCCATACGTGTAGGTGTTTGTCGTACCGTTGACGATCTGCGAGAGCCTGTTGCCTGCCAGATCGTAAGTGAATTGCGTCAGCGCGTTAGTGCCTGATTGCGTTGTTGATTCAGAGAGCAATCTGCCTAGACCGTCGTAGGCATAGACATTGGTTACGCATGACCCAGCAGCCATGTCCACCTTCTGGGTGATCATGCCTGAAAAGTCGTAGGCGTAGGTGAAGGAACGCATGGGTTCGCCGCTGGCTGTTTTGTAGGTGATGTTCGTCACGCGGTCTAATATGTCAGATGCATAGCTTGCGGTCAAGCTTGAGTTGGAGACACTTTCGAGTCCGCCACTCCAGGCGCAGTAGGTGTTGGTGAATGTCCCCGCGTCGGAGGTCTGGGTGGCAAGACGAGCGGCTTGATCGAATGTAGCTTTTTCTGTGAGAAGTGCGGTCGTTCCTTGGAGTGAAAAAACAGTATTGGTGGCCAAACCCGAGCGGTCAAGGGCATACGAGAGTTTCATGTCCGGGAACGATGACGTGCGTGAGCGCACGGATTCCGAGACAAGCCGTCCTGCGCCGTCATAGCCGTATTCGGCGGTGGCCAGCGCATTGGTGGCGCCTGAAGGCCGCCCACACGGGAGCCAGCCGTAGGTTGTCTCGCCGTCAAGGTAGCTCACGCGGGTCAGGCGCGCACCGATGTCGTAATCCATGAATATTTCCGTGCCATCGAAACGAGTGATGGACGAGACGATGTTCTTGAGGCGGTAGCGGACCGCCATTTCCCGGCCTTCGACATCGTAGATCTTCGTAGCGCGGCCGAGTCCGTCGAGCACATAACGTTCAACTTCACGGTTGAGCGGGTCGCGGATGCGCAGGGATTCCATCTGCTGGCTGTAGTCGAAGCGGATAGAGGCTGCAAGGCCTTTTGCATCGACGATGATCTCGGACGGCTTTCCTCCGGGATGGTAGTTTGTACGGGTGACCCGCCCTGCCATGTCGCGCCGCTTATTGCATTGATCGGATCTTTTCCGTCTCCTTCCGTAGCCCCCCTTGTCGCGGGGAGCGGTTCTCCGGGAGGCGAATCCGGCGGAGGGGTATTCTTGCGCGTGCAATGCTTAGGGTCGACGTTGACCCCGAAAGCCGCGGCCGCCAGAATAGTCGAGCAAAGAATCATGTAGAGAGAGGTGTGGATTGCTGTTTTCATTCCGTATATGATTTCAGTGCGTGTGTTTCGTATCGTTCCTGAATGAGACGCAAGGAGTGCAGCTAAAACAATTTAAGGATCCAGCCATTTCAGTTTTGGATTACTTCCTTTATCATAATACTCACGGACTTTTGCTTGCATGTCTAAATACGCTGATCGCGTTTCTTTCGATGGTGTGCCGTTCCAGTACCATAAACAGTTGGTGATCATTGATGTCCCGTACTGAGTCGCTCCTTCACGAAACGCAAGCAGTCCTATACGTCCGGGCTCGTCTAGTTTTATCCTTACTCTGTCTATACACACGTTTATACTTGATAGATGCATGTTCCTCATAATTTGTGGAATACGGCTGTCCGCAAGAGGAACCTCCTGAAACAATTGATTTTCATTGGGAGCAAAAGTTTCAAGCATTTGCCGACATGCGGTTAAGACGGCATCCGCACCTCCAGCCTTTTCAACAATTGCAGAAGTATATGCCGGTTCCGCTCGAATACGCCGACCGAGGTCCCTAAATGAAAAGAACAGACGGGTCATGATTAGCAGACCTACTACTAAAATGAGTACACCCAGTGCTATAAACAAACGTTTCATTCTGTCTCCTTATCGCTACGGCAGCAGTCTACGTCTACCTAAAAACTCTCTTACATTATCCTTAGTGCCTTCTTTGATCCCAATCCAGTTCGCCGCAAAACTTCCTTTGGCCTCCTCCCAATTGGAAGCACCTTGAAAGAATGTTAGCGATTCAACACCAAGTGAAACTGCTACGCCAGTTAATGGATCAAAAACACGTGTAAACGCATATGCGGCATCAACATTGCCCTGTTGAGGTCCATTCAGTTTGTATCCTCGGAAAGCATACGTTTCGCGTTCGTTTCCTTTTAAGTCTCGGTTTTCATCCGTTGACCAATCATATAGGCCAGCACTATCAGCATGACGCGCCAAGTTTAACAATTTAAACCGATCCCTCCATAAATCGGACACGTATTTTTGAGCCTCAGCCTCTCCATCCAGCAGTTTTTTCTCTTTGCACAACCCCATCGGATCTCTGAAATTCACCGGATCATTGTTGCAAAACGCATACAGGTTCAGCCCGCCGCTGATGCCGATAGGATCATTGGAAAGCCAGCGGCCTGTCTGCGAGTCATACCAGCGGGCTCTGAAATTGTAGAGGCTGGTGGCGGAAGAGTATTCGCGGCCTTGGAACAGGTAACGGTTGCCGAGTTGAGAAGAGGTCAGAGGGCTGAGGTCGGAGGACAGGATCGTCGTGTTGCCATAAGCATCATACGTGTAGGATTCGACCACCGAGCCTGAAACGTTGACCAGTGCCTGAACACTACCGAGGTGGTCTTTAACGGCATAGAACGTGTTGGTGATTCCGGTCGTGTAAACCGTCATTGCAAGGAGGTTGTCGATGCCCTGTCCCCATGTATAGGAGCGGAGCAGGTTAGCGGAGGCATCGAGGTCTGCAATGCATTGGACTCCGTTATACGCGTGAAAAACGGTCGCACCGCCTGTCGTTGTGCTCAGACGTCTGCCTAACGGATCATACGTGTAGGACTCGGCAAGCACGCCGTTGTTTGTCACAGCAAGAAGCTGGCCCTGCAGATTCCAGACGAGATCAAGCGTGGTGCCGTTTCTCACGATGCGAGATACGTTGCCGGCATTGTCATGCGTGTAACCTGTACCGTCGGAGACTGAGCTGAGACGGTTGCCGATGCCGTAGGTGTATATGTTGGTTACACCATTGACTGCTTCAGAGAGGCGGTTACCGGCTAAATCATAAGTGAATTGCTTAACTGTCTCATTGCCTGATTGCGTTGTTGATTCAGAGAGCAATCTGCCTAGACCGTCGTAGGCATAGACATTGGTTACGCATGACCCAGCAGCCATGTCCACCTTCTGGGTGATCATGCCTGAAAAGTCGTAGGCGTAGGTGAAGGAACGCATGGGTTCGCCGCTGGCTGTTTTGTAGGTGATGTTCGTCACGCGGTCTAATATGTCAGATGCATAGCTTGCGGTCAAGCTTGAGTTGGAGACGGATTCGAGTCCGCCGCTCCAGGTGCAATAGGTGTTGGTGAACATCCCCGCTTCGGAGGTCTGAGCGACAAGCCGCGCGGCGGCATCGTAGGTGGCTTTGGTGGAGAGAAGCGTGGGTACGCCGGGGAGCGACAATACGCTCTGGGATGAGCGACCCCTAGTCCCCTAAGTTGTATGTCAATATCATACTTGTTCCTTGTCTCATCATTACGGCACATTCGTATCCCACGAATCATTCCATTTCGGGCTGAATAGATTGTTCTTCCCATCAAACTCCAGATTGCGGTCATTGGGTGTGGGATTGAAGTAGTAATGCAGCCGAACCATTCCTCCGTTCAAGTTCTTTTCGGTCCCACCATAAATCAAATCGCCATATATCTTCCCGTAATTGGCCTTCATAATCTTGCCATCCACGCCCGTTTCTGTACGACTTCGAACTATCAAATAATTACTTTGCGACACTTCTTTCTTTTCAACTAGTTTTCGATTCCAATAGCGCGTAATCAAGACCAAGTTTGTTGAGTACCCATTTTCTGGCGCTTCATGCACTGAATTGAAATCACTCCATGAATCCTTAGAGCCAAAAAGTGTCCCGTCATTCGGAATGCTTGGTGTAACAATCAAGCGGCTGATGGATTCCGCATCTCCGGTTTTAGGAAAATTAAAGTAATATGTCAGGACAAGATCCCCGTACTTACCTGTTCCAAACGGTTCCACAAGATCACCGATCTTCATGTCATATCCGAATGGCTTATCCCGCTCAGGTAGTATTACCTCAATGAGTTTAGCATACATTGGAATCGGCTTTCGGATCTCCTTCAGAACAACCTCAACCGTCGGGTTCCAGGGTATCCAGCGGCCGTCATGCACACAGTCCGTATAGGCCTTGTGAAAATAGTAACGAAAATTCGTTCTATAATACCCGTTCTTCGTTATCCGGCAATTTGCATCTAATGAACAAAGTTTCTCCGCAGTAAAATATCCATTCTCGTCTGTCCTGCCTTCCACTGTATTACCTCTCTGATCGTTCAGATAGAAGCCCACAAACACAGTCGAATCCCTGACAGGATTTCCGACTGAATCACACACGTGGAAGGTGACCTTTCCCATAGCGCCCTGCTGAATCGCCTTCAGCACATGAGCCGGGGCGCTTTCATTCCATGCCAACGGACGGGGCGTGTTTGTCTCAGCTGGCTTAACATCTTCATTTTTCGCCGGGGGTTGAGCATCTCGCAGTACCGAGTTTGTAATTCGCTGCCCTTCTCTAATATCTTTCCGTGAAGGGTGATCCGCAGTTAAGTCAGTGGGCCCATCCGAATGTCTACTAAACCACACACCCCCCGCAAGGAGAATGAACAGACTAAGTAAAGAAATAATACGCCTCTTCATTTCAGTTCCCCCTTCATGACAATATCCCTATACAACATGTAATTGAAATAATACGCCACATCCTTCCAGTCACCATGTTTCCATCTTTACGTGTAGGGCTCAACCGTCTTATGGATTTCTCGGCAAGTTGTCCTTCCAATCGGGGTTGAACAAATTGTTCTTCCCGTCGAACTCAGGTTGCCGTCGGTAGGCGTGGGGTTGAAGTAATACATGAAAATTACCGTACAATAATTAGGCTGCTCCCAGCATTCCCCGTACTCAAAATCACGGATAATCCCAAAACGGGCTGAATTCTTCGCCTCGTTGGTCTTGAAAACAAGATATGACTGTTTTGGCAGTGACACATCTTTGATTATTTTGCCAGGCCACCGTACAAGTTCAAAAGTCAGGCTATCTCTGTACCCTTCTGTAGGAGCTTCATAGACATTCTCCTTCCTGCTGTATTGTTCGAGTTTCAATTGAATGAAACCTCCCCTGCGATATGTCGAGAGCGTGATGTCATTTGTGATGTAATGTATATTCTCTCGTGAAAATGTTGATGTGTATTTGAAGATTATATTTGTATTAATTCCTTTTCCGTAGGGGGTCACAAGATCCCCTCGTTCCACGTCAAAACCAACTGCTATGCGTTTTGGGAATGTCAATTCCACTCTTTTTGTAAGCATCGGTATCGGCTTTCTTTTCTCCTTCAGCACCACCTCTAACGTTGGATTCCACGGCTGCCAGCGACCGTCTTTTACACACTCTGTCCCTTGCCAATAGAAAGGAAAATTCCGAACCGTTAAGTAGTAATTAGTCTTACTCGCCGAATAAGAGACATCATAAGTTGTCTTCCCCGTAGCGACAAATAGACCTTCTTTGTCAGTCAAGCCAGTGATGTTTTTCCCAGCTTCGTTCGGGTCTCGAGGAGAAAACGCGACCTTGACTTCCGCTTCCGGAACGGGCTTCCCTCCTGAATCAATCACCCGTAGCGTAACCTTCGCCTCCGCCCCATGCAGACACGCCGCGTCAACCTCCGGCAGATTCGGCTTCCCCCACTTGTGCTGGCGGGAGTCTTGCTGCTCTTGAGTTAAATAAACTGGCGCAGGCATCCCTCCTCCGACAGTGCAACATACGACACCAACTAAGGTTGCTGCCAGTACCGCTGTTGTCTTTATCCTGTATGTTGGTCTTTGTGGCTGCATGATCCTTCCGTACCTCTCACGGATACCGCCCTTCCGCCTCAAGATTCCGGTCGTTGGGCGTTGGATTGACGTAAAATTGCAATAGAAGATAACCTGTTTTTCCATCATCACTTTCGTCGAACGCGAAACGGTAAAATTTTCCATACGTGGCAGAAACAATTTTCCCGTCGTTATCCTTTTTTACTCTCGACCGCATGATGTAATATTCAGAATCTTGCAGGCCTTCATCTTTCAGAATGGCCGTCGGTGTCCGAGCAAATTCAAGTGTCAATTCTTGCGTATAGCCGACTTCCGGGGCTTCATGCAGGGAGGGGAACTGGCTAAATGTATCTTTGGTCAATTTGATGAAACCGCACGCATCCGGAAACTTAATCATAATCTTTTTCTCAAGATTAAGCCTGTCCTTCCCGTTTGAGGAATAGGTCAGCATAAAGTCCGGGACCTCTCCTGTACCGTACGGAGCGACCAAAGATTTTGTTTTGCAATCAAATCCGACCGATTTATCCTTAGGAATAATGACTTCTGTCTCCCATGTGAAAAGCATCGGAATCGGCTTCCGCTTCTCCTTGAGCACCACCTCCAGTGTCGGATTCCACGGCTGCCAACGGCCGTCTTTCGCGCAAGCAGTCCCTTGCCAATAGAAAGGAAACTTCCGAACTGTTAAGTAGTAATTAGTCTTACTCGCCGAATAAGAGACATCATAAGTTGTCTTCCCCGTAGCGACAAATAGACCTTCTTTGTCAGTCAAGCCAGTGATGTTATTTCCAGCTTCGTTCGGGTCTCGAGGAGAAAACGCGACCTTGACCTCTGCTTCCGGAACGGACATTCCTTTTGAATCGATGACCCGTAGCGTGACCTTGGCTTCCGCCCCGTGTAGACATGCCTTGTCAACCTCCGGCAGGTTTTTCTTACCCCAGAGATGCTGGCGTGCATCTTGTTTGGCTTGAGGCAGATAAACAGGCGCAGAATTTGTCGTTGCTTCAACTTGCTTAAGGTCGCTGGCTTTCGAGACAGCAGAGAAGGGCGGGTTATTCGATAACCCACTCGGTTGCGAATCTGCCTTTTCCTGTGGTTTGGGCCTCATACTCAAAACAATGACACCCATCAGGATGACCAGTAAAACTATGCTCGCACCATATTTCCCGTTTCTCATTTCAGCCCTCTGCCTGCACAGGCATCACGGATTTCTCGGCCAACTGTCCTTCCGGTCGGGGTCGAATAAATTGTTCTTTCCGTCAAACTCAAGATTGCGGTCGTTCGGAGTGGGGTTGAAGTAATAAGAAAGGCGGATAAACCGCTGAGGCCCGTCTGCAAACTTGCAAGGGCCGTAAACTTTTCCATAATACGCTTCGGTTATGTTGCCGCTTTCATCTGTTTTTGTCCTTACACGAAACACAATCATATCATCTTCCGTGATGCGTTTATCTTGGATGATTTTATTATCTGTTCGCTCATAAACAAACGCTAAGCCAGACTGATAGCCTTTGGCATCTGCCTCATGAGCAGACGCGAATTGGCTGTAATTATCCTTTTTCATCAGATACGCTCCATCCATCTGATTGGTGAAAGCAATGATCAAGTCATAGCGTCGTAAAGTATTCGTTCGTGGTGTTTCCGAGTAAGTTAGTGTTATGTCGGCGTCCTTCCCTTGTCCATACGGCTGAACCCAGTCCCCCTTCAGAAAATCATATCCAATCGGTAAATCACGGACTGGTATTTTCGATTCAACGCGCTTCGTGTACATCGGAATCGGCTTCCGCTTCTCCTTCAGCACCACCTCCAGTGTCGGATTCCACGGCTGCCAACGGCCGTCTTTCGCGCAAGCAGTCCCTTGCCAATAGAAAGGAAACTTCCGAACTGTTAAGTAGTAATTAGTCTTACTCGCCGAATAAGAGACATCATAAGTTGTCTTCC
>JBAXOG010000003.1:0-77222 GCA_037133395.1 bacterium
GCCCCCTGTCTAACTTACTCTGCCAAAGTCTAACTTACTTTGTCCATTGACCTTTAATTCCCGGCATTAAAAGCCCGCTCTGATTCGCTCTTATTGAATATCGCTGATCAGTCCATAACCCATGCGACGGGAAATCGCTTTGCTGCACTCGGCGGCGAGCGGACCGTACTTCGCCATTTCCTTGTGTCCCACACGACTTGAGGGCCCAGTAACGGTCACAGCCGCGATCGGATAACCGCTTCGGTTGAAGACTGGCGCGGCCACGCAACAGATGCCGTCGAACTCTTCCGCGTGATCCTCCCAGTACCCTTGTTTCAACCCACGTGTTAATTCTTTTTCAAACGCCACACGGGTGGTAATCGTAGCGGCTGTGAACTTCTTGAACGCATACCCCGCGAGCAGCCGTTCCCGCTCCTGTTTCGGCAGGGTCGCCAGAATCGCCTTCGCCGGTGCTGCTGCGTGAATAGCGTGAAACGCCCCGGGATTACAGACAAAGCGGAAGATATGGAGCGACTGAATCTGTTCCAGCACAATCCCCACGCCTTGCTCGATGATCGAGAGCAAGACCGTCTCGCCCGTGACATCGCGCAGATCGCGCATCAGCGGCAACGATGCCTCGAGCAAGCTCTGTTCACGCACACCGTTCAGCGCAAGGCTGGAGAATTTACGCGTAAGCCGGTACTTGAGCGAATCTGGATCGCGCTCGACATAACCATTCACTTCGAGCGTGGACAAGAGCCGTAGCGTACTGTTCGTCGGCAGACCCAGTCGTTCAGCAATCGCGCTCTGCGACTGGTCGCTGGCCTGGGCGTGCAAGTCCTCAAGAATATCAAGCCCCCTCTGGAGCGCAGGAGCCAAAGGTATTTTATGCGTCAGTTTTTTCTTCATTTTTTTATTTGTATCACAGTATTGCCACCCTTGCAAATGGATTCTGAATTTCAGAGTGTCACGGGCGCAGTTCAAAGTTGTTGGCAACCCTGAGCCAGGGAGGGGGATCCGGCAGCCGCCGGACATGCCTAATTACCCCTCTGCCCCTTGAGAAGGCTTGCGGAAGGACTGAGTGACGAATTGACTAATTGACTGATTGATTCGTTTGGCCTGCCCGCCGGAGACCTATTGGCAAAGGCGGGGCAACCCAGTCAACCCGTCCTCAGCAATCAACTCGTCTTTCGGTCAATCAGTCAATACGTCCTCAGCAATAATCCGTCACTCGGTCAATCAGTCCAGCGGTATCTGGACGTTCGAGGAGATACGCCCTTCTTTTAGGTACCCATCGGCCGCACCGAAAAGCACGACCGGCTTGTCCCCATCAAAAAGCAGTGCCGGCCGCTCCAACTGCGAAAGGCTTTTCGACCCATCGGCCCAAAGATATGGGTTGCCGAGAACCTTGGAATGCACAGCAGCCTTCCAGTGCAAACCATCTTCAGACTCAAACAGAGCAATCCCTCCCTTTGTTCCTGTGAACAGGCCGACCACGTCGCGCGTAAGCGCATAGTATCGGTTCCCGTACGTCTTGCTGTACCAAATGAAGGGATCTTCGGCCACCATCCAGTGCTCGCTATTCTTGTCGTTCGACTCGAAAACACTTCCCGGCATCTTGACGTACGGCCCTTCTGGTTTATCGGCAACAGCAGCCCCGTAGCGCACCTTGCCCCCCATCACTTTACCCTCCACGACGTTGACCGCCTTGTAGATGACCAGCACCTTACCGTCCGGCCTCAGCACAGCGGCCGGATTGTTCACAACCAGAGAATCGAACGCGCTCAAGTCCGGGCTTACATCAATGACTGGTTTATCAAAACGCGTCCATGGACCTTCGGGTTTGTCGGCGACAGCGACGCCGATGCGCTGGTTGTTGCGGTGCATCGGATAGGATTGACCGTCGCCGGTGTTGCCCATATAGAAGAGGTAAAACTTCCCATCCTTCAGGAGAATGTTCGGGTTGTGCGTCGTCGTGCCGTCCCAAAACGCCTTGCCGCGCGCGGGTAAGGCCACATTGACATGCTTGTATGGGCCGAGCGGTTTGTCCGCTACGGCGTAAGCGATCTCTGAATGAAGCGCCCATCCCGGAGCGAACCCTTTGCTGACGGGCCAGCGCGAATAGAAAAGGTGATACTTCCCATCCCCGCCCTTAACCGGCGCGCCACACCAGACAAAATACCCTGGCTCCGCGAAACGCGCCTCCATAGGAATTGGCTTTACCATGCTCCCAAGATCGAGGGTTCCCGGCTGACTCACTACGGTTTCCATTCCCCGAAGCACACAAGCCTCGCCCGCCACCAGCGTCAGCTCCACACACGCAGAGGCCTGTTGCGTCGAAGCACCATCCCGCACAAGGTGTCCATTCGCACGAACCCGGCAGGTGCCCGCAACCGATGCCGTAATCACGGCTTTAACCATCTTGCCATCCCTCCATTCAACCGAGACCTCGTAACCGCCACGCGTACGAAGACCCTTTACGGATCCCGTTTTCCAAGCCGTCGGCAATGCGGGCAGGAGACGGATTTCGCCCACGTCGGATTGCACCAACATCTCGGCGACGACTGCAGGACCACCCAGATTGCCGTCAATCTGAAATACGTTTGGACACCCGTCCATCAGATTTGGAAAACTCGAACGCTCGAAGAGCAAATGCATTGAACGACGACTCGCCTCGCCGTCCCCAAGCCGTGCCCAAAGCCCAGTGGCCCACACGAGCGACCACTCCACATCTTCGCAATGACTACTCTTGCTTTTTTTACCCAACATGGCAAAGCGATGTGCTAGCGATTTTCGTGCGGCCTCCGCCAGCTCTGGAGTCTTTTCGAGCGAGATCTGACGTCCGGGATACACCGCATACAGGTGCGACAGATGACGATGATGGGGCTCGCTTTCCTCATGAGCAATCCGCCATTCAAGTAGACGACCGTCCGCTCCGATCTGCGGCCCCAAAAGGCGCAACCGCATCTGCCTCACTCGTTGAACAAACCCGTCGTCGTAACCCAAAACCTGTGCTGCAGCCAGACAATTGTCAAACAGCTCCGCCGTGATCTGCATATCCATCGCCGTGCCCATATCGACTTTTGCTTGGTAGCCGCCCTCCACAACAAACGCATTCTCAGGAGAAGACGATGGTCCAGTAACCCACTTCTTCGTCGTGGAATCCTCCACGAGAAAATCGAGCAGAAACTCAGCGGCCTCCCTCATGATGGGATAACCCTTTTCTGCCAGAAACACACGATCTTGAGTGAACTGATAATGCTCCCACACGTGCTGACAGAGCCAGCCAGCCCCCATGGGCCAAATCGTTAACCCTTTGACCGGAGAGGTGAAGAGCCACGGGGTCGTCCGATGCGACACGACAAATCCGCCACAGTTATAGACATCACGCGCAGTCTTGCGTCCATTCGGTCGCACAGCCTGCAACAGTTCAAACAAAGGCTGGTGGCATTCGCTCAAATTCGTATTCTCGGCGGCCCAATAGTTCATCTGGAAGTTGATGTTGAAGTGCCAACCGCAAAACCATGGCGCGATCAACTTGTCATTCCAGAGACCTTGCAACGTCGCGGGTAGCGAGCCTGGACGCGATGAGCTGATCAACAGATAACGACCGTAGTTGAAATGCAAAGCGATCAACCCGTCATCTTTCGCCCCACCCTTCACCCGTTCGAGCCGCCGATCCGTGGGTAACTCCGAAGAAGTGCCGAGATCGAGACTGACGCGACGGAAAAGTCGCTGATAATCACCGCTGTGTTCCGCAAGCAACGTGCTATAGGGCTTTGTTGAAGCCGCTGCGACTTCTCCGAAACACCGTTCAACCGGCGGATTGTCAAGATAGCCCGCGGGATTGTCGAGTCGATAGCTTGAAACTGCGCCAAGGATTAGAGTCACCGCATTGGCTTGCTCCACGCGCAACACGCCGTCACACGATGTCACCCGACCGCCTTCGGCAACAGCCTGAACGCGCGCATAGAATCGCGTACCCGCTGTGGGCTTTCCAGCATCCGCCTGCCCCTCCAAAACTAACGCACATGCTCCGTCCGAATGCGATGCAGCGCTTACGGGTCGCGTGAGCCGCGCCGTAAAGGAGATGCGGCCGGGTTGATCACCCGCCAACCGCACAACCAGAACCTGTGCAGGCGCGCTTGAAAAGACCTCGCGCGTGAACAGCGTCCCTCCACTGCGGAACATCGTGCGCGCCACCGCCGTATCAAGATCCAACTCCCGCCGAAAATCCTTCACCTCGCCAATGTCTTCAAACGCCAGCGTCAGGTCGCCCAGTGGTTGATAACATCCCATGGGGCGTTCACCCAAAACCTTGTTGTTCACCCCCTCTTCGGCCGCTTTGTACTGGCCTGCAAACAGCAAACGCCGGATCTCCGAAAGAGACTGATGCGCTCCGACCCGATCATACACCTGAGGATTGCCTGACCAGACACCGCTTTCGTTCAACTGAAGACGCTCAACCTGTATGCCACCAAAAACCATGGCACCCAGCCTTCCATTTCCCACCGGTAACGCCTCATTCCAATGATTCGTAGCGGCTGGCTGACCATACCAGAGTTTCAACTCTGGCTCCGCTGCGACAACCGTAATACCCAAAAGACATATACCCACAATCCAGTACTTACATTGCATTCCGCCTCCCTTTCAGGCTTCGTTTTTCATCTATCCAACCATCGCACGCGTGCAAACCGCTAAGGTGCCGCAGACCCGAAGGTTCCAACGACAAATCCATTACGCAAAATTTCTGCGCGATAATTACGGACCCCCGAAGCCGGAGGCACTGCAAAAGTCATGACCTCATTCACGCGGATCGGCTCTTGATAAGTCATGACGGGCTGGTTGTGTCCAGTCATCATCTTGATTCGTAATTCACAGACTGAAGTCGGAAAGAGCGGGAAATCAGTACGAGCCTCAAGTCGGATCACCGCCACTTTCGTATAATCAAATAGTGCCTCTCGGACAATGAATCCCGAGTGATCACGCCGCAAGGCAGAATAACTCAGACGCGGTTCATGTGCGGCATCGACTAATCCCCATTGACGAAAGCCGTTAGGGTTCGTCCCTGGATAACGGCTCGCATAGTCGTTGAAACTCCAAACTGATGCACAGGAGACGAACGGACGTGCACGGAAAATCGCCAGCATTTCGCGGAACCAATCGATCCGTTCCGACTCGTCACTAACCCGATCCACCCGGCAGCCATATTCGGTCACAAGGAAGGGCTTACCGGGAAAGTACCCGTGCGCTCGGTCGATCAGTTCTGCATTGGCCTGCGGCGAGCTGCCGTAGATATTGAGGCAAACCATATCCGTGTAATACGAGCCCTCCTCCTCGGGCTTCATATTTTTCTTTGCAGCTCTGTTACTGACAAAGGTCGCCACGCGTGTCGGATCCAGCTCACGCGTGAAACCCACCATCTTCTTGACCCACGCCACGCCCTCCGGCGTTTCAGATGAAAATTCGTTACCCACGCTCCAGCCCACGATACAGGGATGGTTCCAATCGCGCTCCACCATCTCCCGATAAACACCCTGGAACCGCGCCTGATACTCCGCCGATGCCAACGTCTGGGTTGCGCTCCCCTGATTGCCCGCCTCGGCGATCATCAGCATGCCGTTACGATCCATCCAGTCGAGCATCACTGGAGAAATTGCGTAATGTGCTAGACGTGCGAACACGAAGCCCCCCTCCTTCATCAGCCGCAGATCCTGGCAAACCCCCTCGGCAGGTTGTGTCTGTCCCCAGTCCCGATGACTCGCGTGCCAGTTCGCACCTGCCAGCCGTAACGGTTGACCATTTAACAGCAGTTGTTCCCCGCGCGCTTCAAAACGCCGGATGCCGAAGTTGACCGGTTCGGCTGCATCGATGCCGATGCGGGTATGCACCTGATACAAGACCGGTGCATCCAAGTTCCATAGCCGAACCTGTTGCGCAGGCAACTCAAAAATAAATTCCGTCTTTGCACAGGTACCCGCGCCCAATTCGAGCGATGTCGGCACGGGTGCCACGTCCAGCCGTTTGCCCTCACACGCCAGTTCGCACGCGACCTTGGCCGTCTGTACGGTTGCCGACGTGTTGCGAACCCACGCTTTCACACGTACAACGGCCGTGCCCTTTTTCAGATCGGGGAGCGCTTCAACCTTCTGGTTCTCAACATAGACCTGCGGCGTGACCAACAACTCCACGCTGCGGATGATTCCCCCGTCATCCCACCACGGATAAACCTGCTGCCCCGTGATAGTGAACACCGGGACGCCTGGAAAGGTCGTGGTCCCCCACCGATTGTCCGCCGCAACGGTGATCAGGTTCGTTGCACCCGATTTTAACCGTACACCAATGTCAAACTCGAATGGCGTATATCCGCCCGCGTGCGTTCCGAGCAGTTCACCGTTGAGCCAAATCTTAGAGGTTGAAAAGACTGCTCCAAAGGCCAACCGCACACACCGCCCCTCCGACGATGTCGGCGTGATGAAGCGATGGCGATACCAGCCCGTCCCAATAAACCCCTTTGTCCGTGGATCATGCGACCACGTATGAGGGACCATAACTGACTCCCATCCTGAATCTGAAAAACGCAGTGAATAAGCCTTCTCTGCCTCTCCCGTATTCGAATAGTCAGCAATGAACTTCCAAGTTCCGTCGAGTGATATTCGCTGAACAGAATCCCCTGCATCTGCACTTAAGCAGACCACCAGACCCGCGAACAGGACTGACAGCACCTGCAGTTGAGTAAATAGTATCATATTCTTTCTCATGATTATTGTTTCTCCATAAGGTTTTGAAACCACGCACGTAACTGCAGCGTGGAGGGTCGATCATCCAGAAACATCGCGCAGGCATGCGCGTGCAGTCCGGACTGAACGAAAGTCGTTTCCGCTTTCATGATCTCCATCAGCGGTGGGATGTTCTTTGCGGGGTTGTCGGTTTGAAAAACGGCGCGCCCCGCAAAACGGTGCGCCCGCTTCAGCGCGCCCGCCATATCTGCCCCGCCCCAGCCGTCACCGTCATAATGCTGGCAAGCATGAAACCCTTTCCACAGCGCGGCAATTTGCTCGTTGCGCAACCCGATGTAGCCACAGGCGATGGCACCACGCGAGAAGCCAGTGAGCACCACGTTCCGACGGTCACCGCCGAAATCACGGCAGATCGTCTCGACGGCTCGCACGGCATAATCGGCTGTCGCATCGGCCTCGCCCCAGCCGTCCTCGGCCACCCTCCCGTTCTTTCGATCCACAAAGGGCAGGCTCACCCAGATCGCCCCTACCCCTTTCGTCATGCCATAGCCAATCACGCATTGTTCCGGACGACCTGTCGAGTAACAGGCCGGTACGTAAAAGATGTTTCCTGAATATTCGGCGATCACCGGGTAGCGCCCGCCCTGCTTCCACTCCGGCGGCAAATACAACGCGCTATAAATCCCGTTCTTCTCGTCGCCCGCCAACGCATATCGTACCCGCCGACCTGCTGACGGCACGGCGACGCCTTCCTCCATATCCGGCACATCGAGACGGCTGGGTGTCCGGGTCCAAGCATTTACCTGTCCCAGCGCCACCGGACACCGCACCTCCAATCGAGTACCTGGATTTGCTTGGCGCACCATGATCCGCAAATGCTTCACCTGGCCGGGATCGATCTTCGGAGTCCCATCCGGAAATGCCTCCCGCAGCGAACAACGAAATAGGTGTGCCGCTCCGACTGGCACGGTCGCGAAACTGCCCACTGCATCCCAACCGTGACGGGCAACCACCCACAGCATGACTTCCGCAGGTTTGTCCCCGCAGTTCCGTATCTCCATCTCAACCGCTTCTCGCGTGTTCAGTTTCCAGCCGACCGCAGGCGCTGGCACATCCACCCAGGAATATACGTTACTGCTCGGCTTCACCTGCAGGCGCAACACCCGTTGAGCACCAACCCCGTCGAACGAAGCGCTCACATCGCGCAACTCGCCCAAATCATCAACTGTCCGGATATGAGACCAGAGCGGTTCACAGGTTCTGTCGACGGCCACATCGCCCGTCCCTGCTCCGGAGGTTAAGGCCAAAACACAGCAGATCTTGACGGCTATACTCACGGGGTCCTTCACTGGCCGCCCCTCTTTTCCACCTGCCACTGAAACGGTGCCGCAGGCAGACCTGCGGAGTTAAACAGCGTAGCGCAGGGGCTATCCTTCCAAGCATAGCGTACGACCCGTGGCTCGTGGATGGTAGAAACAGTAAGGGTGATCGCATTCTCCTGTGCCATGGCATTTACCGTCACGAATTTTCCGTCCGCTCCGGCGACCTCAAACCCGCTGTCAGAACTCGGCTTGAACGCGAGACGTTGTTCCTTGTTCCCTGGATCGAAGCGCAAGATTATTTTTTCGCCTGCACACGTCACGCTGACAAGCTTGGGCCCCTTGTCCACGATGTCCTTACCATAGACCTGCTTAAGCGCAACCAGTGCCAGCCGCCGCCCCACCTCCTGCTTGTTCTTCGGATGAATGTTCTTGGGCTCGCCAATATCAATGCCGACCGCCAAACCCGTGTTCGGCACGGTGTCGGCCACAGCCTGCTGCGCGGCGCGAAGAGCCGGCCAGTTGCCGGACCCAGATCCGTAGTTCACCAACTGCATAATTAGGAATGGGAAATCGCCTTGTCCCCAGCCCCTGCGCCAGCCGCCGATGAGCTGGGTCATCAACTCGGCGTACTCCACCGCCCTCTCGGCATTACTCTCGCCCTGATACCAGATCGCGCCCTTGATGGTCATGGCGGTAAGCGGCTTGATGCGCGAGAGGTAGCCGGCGCCCACCTTATCGATATGAATCGCGGGCCGAACCCGTTCCTCCTGCGCCGCAGTCAACTTCGGCGTCGGCAGCACCGGAGCGGGTTGGCCGTTCCGCTTCGCTTCGGCAAAGGCCTTCCGCCATTCCAGCACCGCATGACGATCCGCCTCATATTGCGATTGGAATTCCTGAAGCACCTTCTTCGCCGACTCCCGCGCCGCCGCGTATCCGGCCCAGGCTTCGCGCGCTTCCCGAGGCGTCCAGAACTCCGCGGGTGTCCCGCCCGCCGCAGCCACCACCAGTCCGACGGGCACATCCAACTGCCGCTGCAACTCCCTGCCAAAGAAATAGCCGACCGCCGAGAAGTCCTTCGTTGTTTCCGGCGAACATGGCAACCACGGCTTCTTGCTGAGGGCGGTGAACAATCGGAGGCGTGGATGATTCGCCGCCAGCAATTCCCGTTCACCGTTCATCACGCCGTCCCACCGGCACCATTCCATGTTCGACTGCCCCGAACAAATCCACACATCGCCCGCCAGAAGATTGGTTAACGTAACGCTGTTCTTTCCCTCGATGGTCAGATCGGGAATGGCACCCGCCTTGAACACCGGCAGCGTCACGCTCCAGGCATTCGTCCCCGCGCCGACGGTTTTGCCGACAACTTGATTACCGAGTTTAACCACCACGGCCTCGCCCGCATCGGCCCAGCCTGCGATCTTCGCGGGAACGTCGCGCTGCAAGACCATGTCGCTGCTGAAACAGGGCATCAGGCGGACCTCGCCGAAAGCATTGTCCAGCGTGACCAGCGACGTCAGCAACAGGGCGACGATCAGGGTATCAGGGCATCGCCCGAATGTTTTATGTTTGTCGTTCATAGTTGCACACTCAGATTCTTGATGGGAATCACGGCCAGTTCTGCGCTGTTGTTATTCATTTGTTGTGTGCCAGAGCCGACACGACCCACCTTGCCGCCACTGTTGGAGTAGCCGACATAGAGATAGCCGTTGTGTTCAACGGCATCTGGATACGAGAGGTAGACCTGGGGGTGCGATTCTCCGGGACCTTCTGGAAACAGCGAGGGACGAATCATAAAAACGCTTTTGAACACGGTCTCCCCTGGTCGGGTCACCGCGATGGTCAAGGGCGTCCGTGCATGGTTGCTGTCAGCGCTGGTGGTGCAGATGAGATAGTTCTGTCCTGTACTCAAGGTGCCCGCGCAGGGCTTGCTGGTAGCCATGGGAAGATTCGAAGGACGCGATTCCGTCCAGGTCCGGCCAGCATCTTCGCTCCGAGCCATGAGCGCCTTTGCCTCCGCTCCATAACGAGCGATATTGATTACCTGCTTGCCGTTAACGATGACGGCAGACTCACCCCATATCTCTGCACCAGACGAAACAGGAATCATGACCAGGTCCCACTTCATGAAATCATCGCCATGACTAATGGCCACTGCAGGCGGATTGATTCCTTTCTTCCGGTATTTCTCCAGTCGAACGCCAGACATAATCCAGTTCCCGTCCAGCATTTTGATGGGAGCCTGAAGCGCCCAGAATCCTCCCCCGATGACGATTCCCCTTGCTTCCCAGGTGCCGTCATCATTATAGGTGTACGCCCGCGTGGCAGTATCGACATATCCCCGGCGATAGCTCCCGTTGAATGACCACAGCTTGCCTTGATGAACCGCGAAAACACCGTGGCTAACGCCAATGCCGTCTTTTCCCGAATCAATCGTACGGACCTCGCCCCACGTTTTCCCGTCATCCGTGCTGATGCGATAGCGGGCTTCCTCCGCTGGAGTATTTTCACCTTCCCTGTTGTGCCCAAACGAAGCAAAGAGTTGCTCCTTGTACCACGCTACCGCCACGCCATGCAAAAATCGATACCCATCTTTCTGAAATTCATAAGGCTTGATGATGGAAAAGCGCACGCCAGGAATCAATAGCAACTCGGACCGCTTAGGAACGGGCTTAGACGGATCCCACAACGGTCCGGGCTCTCCTGCGGTCTGTGTCGCAATCACTGGGCGATTCGGATCCTTTGCCTTCGCTGGATCCTCGGCACGCAATAATTCCGCGTAGCCCAAAACTAATGTTACCGAAAACATGAGATACAGATTTCTTTTCATACTTATTTTTTCCTCTCTTACTTCCGCAACCGACACAACGTGAACGTATGAGGCTTCGGTTGCGCCGCTAGCCGAGCAGCATTCACGGCGTCCAGCATTTCGCGACGCAAATCCGCCTCGTGCGATTTGCTCTGCAGATAGTTCTTCCGCAACATCGCAGCCCATGAGCTATTTGTGCCGGCGATCTTTGGCAGTGCCAAATCCAGCTCCGCGGATGCCCGTGCCGCGTCAAGCGGACGTTTCGCGTCAGGCCATGCGTTGTGCTCGATGAAGGCAATCGAGCGTAGTTTGGATTCCGCCTGCCATTTTTTTGCGAACGCCGCCTTGACTGCCAACGACTGTTGGAACTGCGGTGTCTCCACCTCGCCCGCTAGGTTCACGCCTTCCGCGAGTTGCGCGGCCGTGAACGAGCGGATCTTTTTGCTGTCGATGCTCAACTCATAATCGCCCTGGGACAACCCGCGGACTATTAGCGTCTCTTGGTTGAACTCCTGCGTAAAAGGCACAAAATCCAACGCCGCCCTGGCGCTCGTCTCGACTGGAAATGGCAGTGCCTTCTCAATGCAGGTGAAGGAGATTCCATTTGGCAGTTTGCGAACGCCCGTCACATCGCAGTTCTCGTTGGCATCCGCCTGGGTGGCGGCGACATCGACGCTGATGCGGGAGACCACGCCGGACAGCTTCTGCGCACGGAGCAACTCATAGGCCATGACCATGTGGCCTGGCTGAGTTGGATGCACCCTGTCAGGGCCGACGATACTGAAATGCGGATCCCGCTTCTGCTGTTCGGCATTGATCGCCGACATCGATCCGTTGAAGTCAACGGTTGCCAGTTTAAATTCCTCGGCGATGGCCTGCATACGGGCGGCATATCCCGCCAACGCTGCGCCGCAGCCTGGAAGATTAGGGGTTGTCAGATCGGCCGTGTCGTCGAAAATGGAAGGTTTGATGAGAATCACCTTCGCGCCGGAATCGAGCAACGACTTCGTCAATGTGCGTAGGGAATGATCATAGGTTTCGGCGCGCTCTTTGCACTTTTTGTCAAAATCCTGACTGTCTTGATATTTATAAAAACTCCGCCCCACGTCGTTCATGCCCAGCATCACCGAGACGACCGTCGGCTTTGCCTCCAAACAATCCCATTGCAGTCGTCTCAGTGCGCCTGGTGCGGTCTCTCCCCTGATACCGCAATCGACGACCTCCAGTTGTTGCGTGGGAAACCGCGTGTAGTAAAACAGCTCGACGTAACGATGATAATAGCCGCCCTCCGTGATGCTGTCACCCAGCACACACCAGCGGTCGCCGGTTTGAAAGGGTGTGACCGCGACAGCCACGTGCAAGACGGCCAGAGGCGCCAAGAGCGATACGGCGATCATTTGTTTCTTAATACGTTGATTTATCACAGGTCACTTTCCGGTCTGCTTTATGGTACTTTTTTTGACGACAGCGAGTTGCTCCTCAATATCGTATTTCATAACGGGTTATTTCAGGGAACTGAGCGGTATCCGCACGTTGAAGGCGCCTTCACCCTTGTCATCTGGAGTTGTAGCAAATAGCAGCACGGCAGGACGATTGTTGTCAAAGAACAGTTGAGGCCGTTCCAGTGCCTTCATTTTCTGCCTCTGCCCATCCGCCCACACGATCTCGGTCGTTGCCACCAATGGGTGCTTGGCCAGCCGCCAGTCAATGCCATCGTCGGATTGCCAGAGCGCCGTGGACCGGCCCGCGCCAGTAAAGAAACCGGCATTGTCTTTGACAATCGCCCAGTAACGCTGGCCATCGCACCAGATAAACGGATCCTCGGCAGCGAAATGCACCCCCTCTTTCACGAAGACTGGGTTCGGATATTTTGTGAAAGGTCCCGTCGGGCTGTCGCTTGTCGCCACACAGTGTAACACTGGACCATAAAACGGTGGCTTACCTTTGTCCCCGACCGCCTTATAGGCCATCAAGTAACCGCCGCCAGGGCGTGCGGCCACGCTCGGGTTGTTGCAACACGTCGCGTCGTAAAACCCGGGCGTCGGCGCCACCAGCGGTTTGTCAAACCGCGTCCACGGTCCGTCGGGCGAATCCGCTACAGCCACGCCGATGCGCTGGTGGTTGCGATGAACCCAGTTCAATCCCTTCGTCTGTTCACGGTCACCGACATTGCCCATGTAGTAGAGGTAAAACTTCTTCCCGAAGCGCTGCACGGTCGGATTGTGCGTGCAGTGGCCGTCCCAGAACGCTTTGCCCCGCTCCGGCAACGCCACATCCTTGTGTTTGAACGGCCCCAGCGGCGTATCGCCCACCGCGTGCGCGACTTCCGAGTGCGTGACCCAAGCGTTGAACCCGAGTTTGTGCGGCCAGCGCGAGTAGAACAGGTGGCATTTGCCATCATCACCGCGCACCATGGTTCCACACCAGACGTAGTAATCAGGATCACTGAACTTCGACGTGGCCGGTACTGGCTGGATCATTGCGGCGAAATCGTAATCGGGCGACGTGCTGCTGGCTGCCAGCAACGTCTGGATGCTTTTCGCGACCTGTTTTCCCAGCACCTCGGAACCCACGGCCTGAAAATGGACGTTTCGCGGAATCTGCAACTTGTCCAACTGCGGCATGACCGTTGCCCACAGGTCGTTGACGGGTATCTTCTCCTCGGCCATGACCCTGCGGGCCGCGTCGTTGTAAGCAACCTCGCTGCCCTTCACATACTTTTCAGCCTGACTGTCGGGAATCGGCGTTGTGGTGGCGAAGATCAGTTTCGCACCGGTCTGCCTCAGTCGCGCCACGATCAGACGCAGGTTCTTCTCATACTGGTCGAGCGGCACGTTGGGTTTGGCACCGTTGAGCGGACTAGCATAGTTACCTTTCGCATCTTTGTCCGAGCCGTCCGCAAAACGGTAGCTGGCGTCATGCAGGCCATGATTAAAATGAATCACATCCCATTTTGCATTCCCGCCCGCCAGCCAACGCTCCAGCCCATAAGAACCGAGTGCCGTTTTGGTGGAGCCTCCATTGCCCAGAACGCGGTGAACATTGGCCTTGCCGGCCAATTCCTTTCGAACAACCATCGTGTACGCAATGGAAACAGAATCACCAATCAGCAAAACCCGGGGCAGTTTAGGGTCATCCACGACCGGGACCATCGCGGGATCCACATTAGCAGGTTTGGCAGCCGCAATCGGCGATCTCGTATCCTTGGCTGATTGCGCATGTAGCGTTCCCGCCATGGCCATGACAATACTGACGGCCGCAGCTCCAGCGAACCAAGAAACGTTTATCCTTTTCGCGTTCATCTTCTTCCCCTTTGGTTATTGACTGTGTTTGATATTTTCTAAATTACTCGACGATCTCCACTTCCACCGCGCCATCCGCATGCGACAGAGCCAACGTAAGCGTACGTGTCGCCGCATCCCATGTATTGACCTTGGCGGCTGTGGCCGGTGTGATCGTCACCTTGGGCTGTGCCTTACACGTTAAACGGATCTCGGTATCACGTTCAGGATATTCGGTATTCGCCTGAAGCCAGAGCCGCGTGTTAACGCCTTCGAACTTGCCCATCAGATAGGCGTGCGGTGCGATCTTGCCGGCCATCGACTGGAAGAGGCCTCTCCCTTTCAGCGGCACTGAGTATGTTTCCGTCACGTCCTGGTTCTCGTGGCTGTTGAGCACCGCCAGCGTGTCACCTACGAGCGTCACCAGGGCGTCGCCCGCATAGAACAAAGGGTAGGCCTGGTCAAAACGCGCCTTGACCTTTGCGGCGCCATCCAGTTGCGAGAGCGGCAGTGTCTGGATGCCATGACCGAGATCCATTTTGCCTTGCGGAAAGACAGGGAAGTAGTAGTAGCGGCCGGTGTTGGGGAAGAACTCCATCAGTGTGCCGGGGATGACGCCAACATCACGGAAGCCATACGTCCCGCGATAGAGTGCCTCCCATTCGTAGTAGTACGGATCGCTGTTTTTCGTTTGGGGGACACCGTCGTTGTAGACCGCCAGACGGATCTGCTCCCGCACTTGGTCCTTGGTGGGGATCAATTGATGTTTAATCAAGCCGCGCAGGAAGGGCTCCATGAAGCGGTAAAACGCTGGCGTCAACTCGCCTTTGTTGGTCCAGTGCGCCATCGGATTATACGTCTTGGGGAATCCGTCCTTCGCGATTTTCCAGCCCGCGCGGACCGGCATCGTGCCGGTCTGCCCCTCGAAGCTGAAGACACTGCATCCGCGGCTGATACCCATCAGGAAGTTGAGATTCCAGAAGTTACGCGGCATGTCGCAGGCCTCGCCGCCACGCTGACCGCAAATCTCACCCAACTTGCGGAAACCGGTCTGCTGCCAGTACCAGCCCCCGTCTTCCCATGCGCCCTGAGCAATGATCCCGCCCGTCAGATACAACCCCAGCACGGAACTTTGCGAGACAAACTGGCGATGCAGGATGTTGTTCTTCTGTGCGAAGATCAGGTGGTCGGCGTACTCGTTCATCAACGCGCCTTGCTTGGCATAAAGCGCCTCCCACTTATTCTCGCCAGGGTAGGTGCCGTCCGCATCGTAGAAAATGCGCCCGTATTTTCCGCACAATTTGAGCAGGCGGTTCATGTAGACTTGGTTCGCTCCGCCGTGGTAGTGGGCGCTGAGCGTTTCCCCTCCCATGATTCCAATCACGTTGGTGTAGGTCTGGAAGACCTCCTCCACGGCTGCCAACGGCATCCAGTAGGAGATGGGCCCGGGGCCATGGGTTCTCATAAACGTCATCTGTCCCGTGGCCTGCAAAGGCTTAAAGAACTCGATCGGCGTTGAAATGTTGTAGCAGTTGAAGGCCACATAAGGCTTCAGATCCGCTGGAATGGTGTTGGTGAAAAGCGACAGATCAGTGACCGAGTGGCCTTCGATCGTGATGAGTGGGTGAGCAGGCGAGATGACCAACGACACGGGCCGCTTGGCATGGTCGTTGTTGACCTCGAACCGGCGCGTGGCAGACCAAGCACCCGCGCGGTCAGGCTCCCTTGCGCGTATCCGCCAGAACCAAAGGCCAACACCCGGCAACTCCTTGTCGGCTGGCATGAAGTACGGGACATCAATTTCCGAACGAACCTTGAAAGAAACTGGCGCAGAGAACTGCTCGTCCCTCGCCACTTGCACTTCATAATCCAATGCGCCCTTCACCTGACGCCACTTGAAGAAGGTCGCAAGATCTGTCATCTTCAACCCGTCTGAAGGGAAAATCAATTCCGGGGAAGCAAAGCCGACCGGCTCCAAGCGTACTCCCTCCAGACGCGTTCCCTCCGGCTGCTGGACTTCGAGGATGAAGGCTTGACGCTTGCCGGTCCATTGAGTCAAAGCCGTAAAATCAACGTCCTTCTCTCCTGGTTGATCGAGTGTCAGCACGTTGCGAAGCGCCTGCGCTAAACCCAGCGAGCGCACACCGATCGTGATAGGATTCTTAACAGATGCCGAAGCCGCCTTTGCGGTCAACCGATAGCCACGCTGGAAATCCAGTTCTAACGCCGCGTACTTTTTTGTTTCGTTCCCGATCATCTTGGATGCCGCGCCGAAGGACTCCTGATAGAGGCTCACCGTGCCAGCTTGCAGCGGTTGTCCGGAGAGGAAGACTGCACAGGAGCTGTTAAGGTGCGGCACCTGCTCACGCGTGATCGCAGCATAAGTCCTGCGCGTCTGATTCCAAACCCCCGCGTCGCCACAGGACGCGACAAAGGCGAACCCCAGATCAAGCGGACGCTCCTTTGTAAATGCGTAAGGGAACTGCTCCTGCACCGGATCGATGAAGCGAATTAAGAATCCCGAATTCGAGAAGGACCAGATGCTGTCACCCGGCAATGAACGAGTCACCTCTTTCGTCGTCAAGAAACCGATGCCATTGCCGAGTTCCGAGTCCACGCCCACCCAGCACCGTTCACTTCGCCAACCGAGACGGGTGAAACTGTTTTCTGAACCGGACAGCAGAATGCGCTTGGGTTCCCGCGGATCCTGATACTTGAAGCGCAGTTTCCCTTTTAGGAGATTTCCATAATCCCCAGCCATCGCCGCGCCATGTTCCACATAAGCCAGATAGCGGGTCTTGTCATCCAGCGTCCCAAAGATCGCGCGATAGGTCAAGATCGGCTGTCCGGGCAACAGCGTGTAGCTCTCCGTCCAGGTGATGTTTCCTGCAAATCCGCCGAACCCCTTGACCAATTTCAACGTGGCCGAGCCATCCGGCTCAACCTTGGCCTCCCCGCTGACAAGCCGTGCTTCGCTTAAGCTGATCAAGCCCATGGCCTTGACCTTTTCAGCGGGTATCCCCATCAGACGTCCTCGTCTTTCCGAATCAAGCCAGCCCTCAAGCCGCGAGCCGGTCAAAAGTTGCCGTTTCGATGTGTTAGCGATCCGTTCGACTTGGGGACCCTCATACGAAAGGGACCATTGCTTTTCCCGATACTCGAACATCAGAATACCATTGCTGAGTTTAGCCGTACCCTCCGCCGAATTGAAAACCGCCGAACTTATTTTCAACACGTCCTCCCACTTCGGCGCGGCTTCCAACGTTAGTTCCATACGCTCGCTGGGTTTCAGCGAGAGATAAGCGCGGACCCCCTTGATGCCATTCTCAACACTCGGCAACAACGTGACCGGCTGTCCGAGTGTGGTCATCGCCTTGAGCGGCGTACCCTCCGGCAGTTTGAGACTCCCATAGAGAACCGCATCCGGTATCGTAATCGCCGTGGCATAAACCGGCTTATCGGCACAGTTGACCACGGTCAAACAATTCGAATTATTCGGATTCTCTACTGCCAATACTGCGGTCAATGGCGTCAACAACAAAGCGGCGGCAAGCATGCATTTGCGCATCAAAATTCCTCCTAAAAATGATTTAAAAGAAGCGAATAAGCGTTCCCCTCGAATTGACAAGCAATACCTGCTTATTGGTGTCGTCAATTTTTAACGACAAGATTCCCCTGCGACTACTTGTCGTATTCAACGTCCAATTTTCTAAGCTAGGTATCGTCCCCTTTGTCCCATAAGAAAACAGCACCAGGCTGTTCGTAATCGTCCCCGAAATATTCACCGTGCCAGCAGCAGGTAGCGAGAGTGTCCCCGCCACGTTCACTCGGGTCGGATTAGCCACGTCCGTGCAGAATGAAACCCCGCCATTCACAGTCAACGACCCGCTGAAAGCTGCGACCGTGTTCGAAACCAGAAGGCTACCCGTGTTGCCAATAGTGATGTTACCCGTGCTGATGCCTGTTCCTCCATTGACCAACTCCAGCCCGACATAGTTTCGAGGATTTCCACTGTCTTCTATCGTGTAGGTGGTCGAGGCGTTCGCGCAAATGCCAGTCGCATTGTTAAAGCGCAGCGTGTTTTTCCCCTGCCAGTCAAAAGAACCCACGCCCGTAGTAGCCTGATTGTTCGTCAGGATCACGCCGCTCACGCCACGATAGGCGAGCACACCATTCTCCACGAGTACCTTGTTGCCGAGCGACAAGTCGTTAGAGGGCGTGTTGATCGTAATTGTCGGGGCCGCCGTAGTGAACTGCAACACCCCGCTGTTCGTACAAGCGAGGTGGTTGCCGTAATCCGTCCGTCCGGCAGTTCCAATCACGAGCGACAATGACAGCTCCATCACGCCACTCCTTGTGACAACGACACGGTTACTGTAATTGACCAGATTCGTTGCAGATGTGCCGATCGAGAGCTTGCGGCATCCGAGCATCTGCCCGCCCTCTTCGATCTGGATGCTGTTTTCATTGTTATTCCCCTTGCCGCCACCAACCATGCAATCGATATTCGGCTGAAACTGGAATAGGGAGCCGTTCCCCGTGACCAACACCCCGTTCCTATAATAATTGGTGCAGACGTAAGATGCACCATGGGCGATCCAAAGCCCACTGATTCCCGTCATGACCCCGCCATTCTGCACCTTAATCACGTTGTTAGTACCTGCAGGTCCTTGATAACCCACATTCATAGCCCCGTTCGTGACCAAGCCTCCAGCATCGACAATCAGCAAGTTGGTGTGTGAGCCTTCCAAGCAAACGGTCACCGACCCGCCCAACAGGTCAACGGTAGAAGGCGTGCCGTTTCCGTCGCGCCCCGCGACAATCATTTGATTGTTGTACGAAGTCGCGAGATAACCAAGCGTCACATTGGATGACTTCACAAGTCCTCCGTTGGTCACTGAAAGTACATTAAAGCCATTATTGCTGGCGTAAAGACGCAGGTTGGCACATTCAAGAGTTCCTCCGGAAGTTACCGTAACATCATTCGAGTTACTCTGCATGAAAAAGAACTGCCTGCCTCCTGTAACCAGAAAGCGAGCCCGGTCGCCCATCGTGTTCGTTCCCCCAATCATCAACTTGTTGTTGTTGTTTAAAAACATTACGGCATAGTTAGCCGACGGCGTCAGTGTCACCAAGCCTCCGTTTTGCAAATAAAACGTCGCACCATAACTGGGATTTAGCGGTGTTGCACTCCCTGAAAGTGAAAAGGACGCATTGTCCACGGTCGTGGTGCTGCCATACTGCGTGAACACGTTCCCAATGAACTGGGCTCCGTCACGAATCGTGAGACGACTGCCATTCAACGCGGTGGTTCCAAACGTCGTATTGGTCGCCGTCAGCGTGGTCGTTCCCGAAAGATCCAGCTCGCCCCTTAAAGTCGTCGATGCGGAGCCCACGTTCAACTGGGCGAGAGAGGGGAGTGTCCCAAGGCTGGCAGCCGTCACCGTTTTGTTGCTCCGAATATCAGCCGTGTCTCCCGACTGCGGAGTCCCTGCGCCTCCCCATGTAGCGAAAGCATCCCACGAGCCACTTTGCGAAGTGATCCGTGTAACCGCCTGCACTTCATCGACCAACAACCCCACCAGTGCAATGCTCAGAAAAAGACCACACCGACTTACAGTTCCATCCATCTTTCCACACTTCTTATTTTTGGTTATCATACGTTTACTCCTTGTTGTCAAATAACCTCTTTCAGATTCATTGTGATTATCATACTCCACCCCGTTCTTTCTGTCTATATGTGATTGCGCAAAAATTATTCAATTTTGCGACATGGCTTTTTACGCGATCGGGGGCTTGCCTATCTTTGTTAAAGAAGGACTGACTGACGAATTGACGTCTTGACTGATTGATTCATCTGGTCAACCCAGTCAATACGTCCTCAGCAATCAACTCGTCACTCGGTCAATCAGTCAATACGTCCTCACACGGTGGCAACGGCGTCCCGCCGTTGGCCGAATCGATGGTGCAATCGGGGGCACGCGCCTGCGTGCCTTGGACGAGCAGGCGCTCGTCCCTTCCGAGAGTGCACAAGGTGTGACCGCGTCATCATTCCGGGGATATGAAAAGCATTCGGCGCATGCCGGGGGCGCCGTTTTGGCCCGTCAGCGTCAATTTCATGGCGGATGTCGTGACTGGCGCGAACGTCACCACCAGGCCACGCCCCTCTGTGACGCCCTCGGCGATCTTTTTCCATTGTCCGCCGACCTCCGACTCCAGCGTATAGACCTGGGGAATCCGGGGAAATTTATCGAGTTCCTCCAGCCGGATTGACGAGATCACTACCGGTTTTTCGAAGCTGAAATCAAGGCTCGCCGTCACGGTGCCTTGGGGCGTGATCCATGGGCGCACCCCTTTTGTCTTGAACGAAACAATGCCGGCGGCATCCGTTTCGTTGACACTTGCCTTGACCTTGGCGATCTGATTGGGCTTAGGCCGGGCGACGGCTTCGCCGTCCAATTCCAAGACTACCACAGCGGCAACCGGATCCGGTGAGCAGGCACCCACTTTCACTATTACCCGTTCCTCTTCCTTGATCAGTTCCAACTTCCTGTCCGTCCCCGCCAGACGTGCGCTCTTGACCCCGGACAACAACGGCACGCGCAACAGTCCGTCCTTGGGCCAGTCGAAGACGATCAGGTTGAGTTGGTTGCCCTTGCGCGTCGCGCAGCCGTAAGAGAGATACGGGAAAGGGCCGCCTTGGCAACCGTAGATGGCTTCGCCATTCTGCTTCAGCCAGTCCCCGATCGCCTTCAATCGTTCGACATGCTCCGGCATGAAGCTTCCATCCGGTGCCGGGCCGAAACCATAGACCAGGTTGCCGTTCTTGCTAATCGCCTCGGCCAGTGTGCGGACAAGAACCGATACGGGCTTTTGCTTGTCCACTGTTGGGGCATACGCCCATTTTGACCCCAATGTGACGCAAGCTTCCCAGTCGTCCTCCGGCGCATATGTCGGAAGCATTTGTTCCGCGCAGCCGAAGTCGGCGCGAACGCCTCCCAGCCGGCCGTTCATGATGAGATTCTTCAACGGGCGCAGCGGTTCATAGAGGCGTTCTGCGTGCGCCTTAGTGATCCCCGATGGCGTGTCCCACCAGAAGACATCCGGCTTGTATTGCGCCAGCTCCCGGATCTGGGGCACGGCGATGGTGTCAATATACTTATCGAAATCCCCGCCTTGGGCCGGATCCCATGGCTTGGTATTGCCTACGGAACCGCCGGGATTCACCCAGTCCTGCGCATGGGAATAGTAGATGCCGAACCGGATTCCTTCCTTCCGGCAGGCATCGGCCAGCGGGCCGACCAGATCCTTGCCGTAGGGAGTGGCGTCGGCAATGTTCCACTTGCTGGCCTTCGATGGCCAGATGGCAAAGCCGTCGTGATGCTTCGCGATCAAGACCAGATATTTGGCGCCGGACTGCTTGAAGAGCTTAACCCATTCCTCGGCGTTGAACTTCACGGGATTGAACTGCTTGGCGAATTCCTGGTATTTCGCCACCGGCACTTGGTTCCAACGCATCATCCACTCCCCCTGTGCCGGGATGGAAAACAGGCCGAAGGTAATCATCACCCCGAAACGCGCCTCCCGCCACCAGGCCATGCGGGCATTGAATTCTTCCGGGGACTCCTTGGTCGGCGCGGGAATCTGCGAGGGGTCAACCGTGAAGCCCGAGGCGTTTTCGTCGTAAGCGCCGGCAATCGCCTTCGTCGCCACCTTCGGGAAAGTTTCGACGCCCTTGCGCAGAACAGATTCATCCGCATGCAGAAGCGTACAGGCAATAGCTTGAATCAGGACGCAGTAGTAGGTTGTTCTTTTCACTTTTGTTTCTCCTTATTGATGTTTTCAATTAGTTGTTTGCCGTTCCAAGGAATCAGATCCCGTACGGCCTCCTCAGGTTGCGGCACACGATTACTCGTCCCGCTTGGACGGGCATACCAAAAGACGCCAACAGCTTGTGAGACTTCAGTATCAGCGCAGACCCACAATTCCATGTCGAACTTCAGCGAACGACGATACGGTATACCGTCGAGCAATCGCATTCGCGATGTCGTGGTGTAAGCGCTCCAATCAGGTTTCTTCCAACGATGGTCGTATGTGACATCTCGTTTCGGCATTGCGATGAACGGCGAATTAAACCAGTGCGCCATTCCCCACGCGTAGCCGTAGTAATCTTCCATACCAGTGCCCAAGTGCGAGGGGAACTTCTCGCCGTCAACGTACACCCGCTCGTCGCCTTCGCCGTTCCAATGCCAATCCCGGTTGAACACCGTGAGGGTGTCCCCCACATAAACGCCCTGACCGGTCAGCTCTACGTAATTCCAATCCTTGTAAGGCCTGGTCTTGATCGGATCCTCGTGCCGCCAGCCGGCATGAAAATACATGGAGCGATCATCCCAACGCCATGCGCTGGTGGACACCGCAAGTTTCACCGTCACCTGCACTTTGCCGAGATTCTTGACCGTGATCCGGCCATTTTTTTTGTACGGCATCACCCAGCGCGTCGCGAGCGTCCCGTTCGTCGCCACCGTGCGATTCCAATCTTGAACCGGATTCCACCGCGCCCCGCAACCGAAAAACTCGCCAATCGGACACCACACCGTTGGTTGCCCATCAAACTCTACCGCCAACACAACCGAACGGACGGTCTGCGTGTCGCTTCGCGGCTCCAGTTCCAACTGCAGGCTTCGCACGGCGTTCTCGCCTGCCGGCAAATCCAGTGACAATGCCGCACCCGGTTGAATTTCACCCTCCCGCCGCGTTTCCTGCCCGGAAACCGCGTTGCCAAGCGACTGAAGCAATTCTGCATTCCGTTTCAAAGCGTCGGCTGCCATTTCGAAATTAGCCATCGTGAACGTCTCAACCTTTGTTCCCGTTTCGTAGGCACGATAGCCAACAATAAAGAAATAAGGTATCTCATCCAACGTGATCTTGCAGGACTTCGCAAACGGGATCGGCAGGTAGAGATCACCGCCGAGTCCAGTAGTCGCCGCCTCATCCGAAGCAATGAACGCCAACGGCGGCTTGACAAAACCCCGTCCGGCCAGCAGTTCGTGCAACTTGACGGCAATTGCCGGCGTGGAACTACCGTCAAAATAGAAGCGGACGAGGCAGTTTTTCCTCTCCAACGGAATCCAGAATCGAACGACTGCACCGGGGCCGTCGTGCTCCATCAGCACCCACTCCTGCCGTCCTTCATTTTCCTCAATCCGGATGAACTGTTTGTAATCTATATTAGCGTGCCAGCGATCGCCGTTTGGAATTGTTTGCCGACGGTCATAGCTGCTGGCCTGCTTGCAGGTGTACGCTGGCTGGGGCCAACGGGCAAGCGCGTCACGATTCGTCATATCCGCCAACAGCGTCTTGAGCGTGATGGCCGATTCTGCTCCATGAAGGGTTAAAGCCCCTAACAGGGTCAATGACACTACGACTGAAATTCTGGCTATGTTTCTCATCATTGTTTTTTCCCTCATCCTTCCGGCTATTTCGCGATTACCAACCCAAAGACAGCATCCAGTTCATGCCATTGGTCTTTGTCATCAAGGGTCAATTCCAAGCGGCCATCCGGCAGGGTCTTCATGGCAACCGGGTTTTGGGTGCACAGGTTGTACGCCGACGTGAACGACTCAAGCGGCTTTGCCAGGACAACGCTCCGAACGTTGCCGACGGGCGGCGTCAAGACGTGGACATATTCCTCCCGTCCATCCGCACTGCGAGTGCAGGCTATGGGAAGATTCTTGCAGTCCTTGGGATATGAAGCGGGCTTGAGTTTCCAGTTCCGGCTGATGAGCGTCCCCTTGATGGATTCCAACGCGACAGCATAGTGTTTACCGAATTCGATGAGGGAGGCACGGTCGAAGTGGACTTTGTCTCCCAGCGTATACGCAAGGAATCGTTCCTCGATCTTACAAAGAGGCCAAAAGACCTTGCCGACCATGCAAAAGCGGAGTGCGATGCCTGAGTCTGGGTGCAAGGGTCCAACACCAACTGTATGGTATCGCACGAGGAGTTTCCCGTTGTTATCATAATCCAAAATGGATGGCGCACGATGAACCACAACCCCTGCCACCCTGCAAAAACAATAGCTTCCGCTGTAAGCTACCAGAAACACTGCCAAGCTCAATCCCCGTATTCTTTTCATTGTTATCAACATACTACAACCCTCTCTTTCTGTCTATATGTGATCGCGCATAAATTATTCAATTTTGCGACATGGCTTTTAACGGTCGGGGGCTTACCTATAACTTCAAAGAATTGCCTTATTGCCTTATTGCGTTATTGCCTTATTGAATTCGTGTGGTTCGTGTCATTCGATGCTAAAAAGTTACCAGTCAGTTTATTCCGGGTCTGCCCTCCGTAGCCGTATTCGCGTAGGCGGATACCCCGGGCGGTGGGCTTGTCTACTTGATTTGTTTTAACCACAAAGAACGATCGCTCAAAGATCAACTTCTAAATGCTTTGTTAAAGAAAGACTGAGTGACGAATTGACGTATTGACTGATTGATTCATCTGGCCTGCCCGCCGGAGACCTATTGGCGAAGGCGGGTCAATCAGTCAACCCGTCCTCGCACGTTGGCAACGGCGTCCCGCCGTTGGCGGAATCGATGGGGCAATCGGGGGCACGCGCTCGTCCCTTATTTCTCAACTTTAGCGTTGAGCGTTAAGCGTTTCAAACTTTTAACTCTTAACGTTTAACGTTTAACTTAAGGCATCCGGAGTCGCCAGACCCGCACCCATTCCACGTCCATGCTCTTGCCGTCGAGCTTGTCGGTGACGGGTCCAGCCCATGTAAAGACCGCCGTACTGAAAAGCACAGGCGACTCCCAGTGCGCCTTCGTGTTCGGCTTGCGGTCGATCTCCTGCCCATCCAAGAAGTAGATGATCTCCTTCTCGTTCCACAAACAGCCGTAGATGTGGAAATCGAGGCTCAGATCCTCCTCTGCCCGATAACTCTTGGAGAGCGAATTCGTTTTTGACTGGTGCAAGGACATGTTCACGACATTCGGCCAGTGCCCCTCGTTGAAATCAATCTCAAAACTTTCGCCGTTCTTTCGTGAAATCGTCCAGAAGGCGTTGTTCAGTCCCGGCGCGGGCGCATAGCGATAACGCGCCTCCCAATAACCATATTTCTGCTGGAACTGCCTTGACGAGATCATCGCGCTCGTCCACTCTTTGCCTCCGCGTTTTTCCTTGCGCGTGACCAGCTTCAAGAGCCCCTTTTCGACCACGCAGTTCTCGGGCCAGCGGCTTGATAATAATTTACCCCACGATTCGCTCTTCGAAATTTGCCAGACATTTGTATCCAGAACTGTACCATTGAACTCATCGCGGAACGCGAGCTCCCACGCCCCTTTCGGCGGACCGCCCTGCACGTCTAACTGTTGTTTCGAAGGATCACGCGCCTTCAGCACATACGAGGGGATTACCTCGTCCAGAATCAAAGTCTGCCAGATCATCTTCTCATCCGCCGGATCCAGAATCTCGAGCCGCAGCGCGCTCAACCGCAGGTGTCCCTTCCCCGCATTGCGCAACGTGACAAGCTCCTCGCCTTTGCCCCCGAATCTGTACGTCCCGATTGTTTCCCAACGCGGCGGACCGACCGTCAGATCCAGCACCGCCGCCTTCGGCTCGCCAATCCCTGTCACCGACACCTGCGCCTGACGCGTGTTACCGGCATGGACCACCACATAGAAGGAAATGCGCACGGGGCAAATGCTCTGTACATTCGGTTTCCACACGGCCGTAGCCTGCGGATCAGACGAATAGATGCTAGCAGCACTGGCGTGATGACCGATCAAGCTCGCGTTCTTCCATTCACCTGTTGTTGCGAATACAGCGGATGACAAAAGACCAGCCTTCGACGTACGTCCTGTTGAACACGCCGCCTGAAAAACAGTCAGCAACAGGACTGCACCTACCCCGATCCCCATCGCCGACTTCCCATCCATCAAACACTTTTGCTTCATCATACTTCAGCTCCTCTTGTGCTATCATGCTTTTTTATCACAGTCTCGTGGTGAGCGTGGGTGGATACATTGTCGCCCCAATGACGCCATTTGATAGACAAGCAGATACTTATGTCTGCTCATATCGTAACCTGAGAGCGCAGACCGTCTTGTCCGCATTGGCGCAATGTTCAGCAGGAACGAATCTGTTTACGGTAACGCAAGGGCGGTTGGCGCATCTCTTTGCGGAAGACGATGGCGAGGCGTTCAGCAGAACTGAAGCCTGAACCTTCAGCCACGTCCGGCATGGGAAGGTCAGTCTGTTCAAGCAGTTCACAGGCCTTTTCCACGTGGGTTCGGCGGATCTCCTGCGCAAGGGTCCGCTGCAATTGTTCCGCGAAGCGAATCTCCAGAGCTCGCCGAGAGGTGGCTGCATGTTTGACAACCTCGGTCACGCGGAGATTCCGATGCGCATTTGCGCGGATATAGCGGATGGCCTTCAGCAAGATTGCGTCTTGGATCGCCAAGGTGTCTGTCGACTGACGTTCGGTAATGCCAAGGGGTTGGAAGAGCTGAAGGGTCGACGTTTTCTTCTTGCCGCGCATCAACTTGTCGAGCAACACGGCGGCCTGATGTCCGATCTGATGCGTGGCGGGCCGGATGCCAGAGATGGAGATATACGCAGATTTACAGAAGAGTTCATCATCCGTGCCGCTGAGGACGGCGATGTCTTCAGGTACGAGAAAGCCGGCATCGTGGGCTGCATAAAGAATTTCCCGGCTACCACTGGCGTTCCAGGTCAGGATACCGACGGGTTTGGGTAGGTTTTTCAGCCAATCAATAAGTTGCGCACGATTCAGATTCCAATCAGGTTCCGCTCCATGATGCGGAAACACAGAATAGGTCGAACAGGTCGCGCCTGCCGATTTGAGGGTGGACTCAAAGGAACGTTGATGGGATCTGACATACGATATACCCCGGACACCGAAATACCCACCGTTTCGGAAACCGCGACGAAGGAAGAACTCTGCGGCGATTCTGGCGGCGGCTACACTGTCCGTGGTGACACGAGGAAAGTTCGCACCAGGAACGTCCACCCCTGAAATATTAACAATCGGACACTTGATATTTTTGAGTCCTGCAAGCGTTTTCGGGTTACGTACACACGCGATAATGCCATCGCCTTTCCACCCTTTGGGGACGGCGAGCGGCTCTTCGAGTCCCCAGGGCTCAATGAAGAGATGCCAAGGACCGTTTTGTTCGCTGTAGTTAAGGATCCCGGCGACAATCTGGCGTCCCCAACTCGTAGAAGTCTCTACTAGTATTGCGATGCGGGAAATCCCTACGGTTTTCTTTTTCAACTTAAGCGTACTCCTCTTCTGGTCTGCACAGTCTGTTGTCATTCTGAGTCGACACCACCTCAGGTATACAGGCGTCATATATTAGGCGGAAAAGAACGGACAGTCAAGCATCTACCAAAAGCAGTCTGCGCAAAAAGATAGAAAATAAACGTGGATGTGCCTTGCACAAAGAGGCGTATTTCTGGAATAATGACACACATGGATGACACGAAGCGACGCATAAAAAAGGGGAGTCAGATGAACAGACAGGAACAGACGACGCAAGCGCATCCGGCGGTGGGGCGGTTTGCAGGACGGATGTTGAAGGTAGTGGTGGCTGGGGGGAGTCTTCTTGCAGGTCCAGGAGGGGCTGCGGATCTGATCAATTCGACCTATCGCATGGCGCTTCAGGACGATGGATCGGTTTTGCTGTCCTGTGCCAGCGTGCAGGCGCAGCGTTTCGAACCGCGATTCACGATCCTCTATTCAGCGACGGAACCCAAACGAGGTCTAAACTGGGGCGAGTTCAAGGACCCGCGCCTGAAAGGCATGTACAATATCGAGAACTGGTCCGCCAAGCGGGGCAAGGCGGTCCGGATCATCGTCGATCCGAACCAGCACGTTGATGACGGATCCGATCCCCTGACGGATCGCGACGTGGAGGCCGGCATGACCTGCAACCTCTTCAAGGCCGGACGAAGCGTCACCCTCCGTGCGACTAAAGGCGTCGTTGACAACAACCGCATCCTGTGGAGTTTCCCGGAAAACAACAATTTTAAACTTAAGGCCGAGATCGAGCTCCCTCGGGGAAGCAAAGCGCCCAAACTGACCTGGCGCTTGACCCCAACAAAGGCGGGCTGGTGGTCGGTCGGTTACACGGGCGCGCCGGAGGTCGAACCGGACAAGATGGATGAAATGTGGCAGCCCATGATCTGGCAGGAGAAACGTTTCCCTGAGGATTGCTTCATGACGAGCGCCTTCCGCTGTCCTCTGCCGACTACTTTGGTCACTCTGAAAGGGGTCACATGCGGCGTGGTCGCCGAGCCAGACGCATTGCCTTTTCAGCCGATGCCCAAGTTAGACAACTCCCAATTCGGCGTTGCGGTGCGGAATGCAAAGGGCATGGCTCAGCCCATGCTCTTTGCGCCGGTACTAGGCGGAACGAACTCGCTGATGCAAGCGGGCGCGACGCACGTCTTTTCCTGTCGTCTCGTTGTCTGTTCGGGTGGTTGCACTGCGGCTTACGAGCAGATCGCCCGATCACTGTTCGGGTTTCGCGACCATCGCGAGAACTTCTTCTGTTCCCTCAACACGACGCTGGAGAACATGGTTTCTTACGGTATGGGCGAGTACAGCCGGTTTAATTCGGAACTCCGCGGCTGCTCATACGATACGGACATGCCCGGAAGCGTGAAGAACATCTCTTCGCTTCACCCGGTGGGGCTGGCGTTGATCATGGATGACGAGGCCATCTACAGGGAACGTGGACTCCCAATGATCGAATTCGCTCTGTCGCGTGAGAAGTTTCTTTTCACGACCAAACTGGGAGAGAAGGGTACACAGTCCGCCTCGTCAATCCTGAACGGTCCCGGCGGGCAGGTGTCTGAGTTCGCAACCCTGTATCAGATGTCGAACAGGCGCATGCCGTTTTTGCTGGATGCCGCCACGGAACTGATGGGCAAGACGCGGATTTTGAATCTGGATGCACCGGTTCCCGGCAACATCTGGCCGAACGCACTGGCCCTCTATCACGCCACCGGCGATTCCCAATGGCTAAAAAAAGCGGTCGAGGGGGCAGACCAATATCTGGCGAGACGTTTGGCCAAACCGCAGAACGATTTTCAAGATCCCGATTCGAGGGGGATGTTCTTCTGGACCAGTTATGTGCCGAACTGGTCGGAACTGCAACTGCTATATGAGGCTACGGGCGAGAAACGGTTTCTGGATGCGGCGGTGCGCGGTGCGCGACAGCACGCGCAGTGCATCTGGATGTGTCCGGCGATCCCGGACGCGAACATTCTGGTCAATGAAGGCGGCGTTGCGCCGGCCTATCGGCCTCGTGTAGAGCCCCGTATCAAGCTTCCCGAGGAGATCGTGCCAGCCTGGCGGATGTCGGAAATCGGGCTGACCCCTGAGTCCGCCCCGACCTGCAAGGGCCATCGCGGGGTTTTCCTGGCCTGTCACGCGCCGTGGATGCTGCGGTTGGGACTGCTGGCCCAGGATGCGTTCCTGCACGACATCGCCCGCTCCGCCGTCGTCGGCCGCTATGCCAATTTTCCCGGCTATCACATCAACGCCGGACGTACGACGCTCTTCGAGAAGCCCGATTTCCCCCTGCGTTCCATGAAGGAGCTCAACGGCGTTACGTCGCTCCACTACAACCATGTCTGGGCGCAGATCGGCATGGTGTTCGATTACCTCGTCTCCGATGCATTCTACAAGAGCAAAGGCCAGATCGTTTTCCCGGGACATTACGCCGAAGGCTATGCGTATGTGCAAACCAAGGTTTATGGTGACCGGCCTGGGCGCGTCTACGACAAGAAAGACGCTTGGCTCTGGATGCCCAAAGGGTTGTTGCACTGTGACAATGTCCAAGTGAACACTGTCGCGGCGCGCGGCGCGAACGCGCTCTATCTGGTCTTGCTGAACCAGTCGCAGCAAGCCGTGACGCCGACCGTGACGCTGGATAAGACGCGGGTGAACGTTTCCGGTGAGCACGCGGTGAACGTCTGGAAACAGAATGTGAAGACGGACACCGTGCGGATGGTTGGAGGCGCGATTCAGACGTCGATCGCGGCGGAGGGGATCACCGTACTGGAGATCACCGGCCTGCGGATTGAGACGGCATTCCAGAAGAAGGTCCTCGCCGCAGCATCGGTCCCCCCGAAAAAGGGAAGCGTCGAACTGCCCTTCGGCGGCGGCAGCAAAGCGTTTCTGCTTTCGTTCGGTCCGGAACTGACCAGTGCGTACGTCTATACCAAAGCAACCTACGAGACGGTCCGCAGCATCACCCTGCATTACCGGAACGGCGACACCTGGAAGACGGTGAACGACACGGCTTATCCCTACGAATTCACGGTACCGTTGACTTCCGGGGATTCCAGTTTCCAGTTCTTTCTGGAGGCGGTGAACCCGGCAGGGACGGTCACGAAATCAGAGACCGCCGTTCTCTTGCGTTAAACGTCAAGGAGATGAATCATTCATGCAATTGCAAACGAAACAATCGCTTCTTATCTTGCTCCTCTCGGCGCACAGCTTCTTGCATGGTGCGGAAGATACGTCGCTCTGGTATCGCCAGCCAGCACCCCTGACCAACTGGTGTGAAGCGTTGCCGGTGGGCAACGGGCGTCTAGGCGCGATGGTCTTCGGAGGTGTACGCGAAGAGCGTCTGCAACTGAACGAAGAGAGCATCTGGTCGGGCCAGTGGCAGGACTGCAATAAGGCAGGTGCTTATAAGGTCTTTCCTCAAATCCAGCAATTGATTTATGAAGGAAAGTATAAAGAGGCCAGCACTTTAGTCCAGAATGAAGTACTGGGTGAACGTCCGCTGGGTTGTTATCAGCCGCTCGGGGATCTTTTCCTGACTTTCGACGGACAGGACCAGCCCCAGGATTATCGGCGCGAGCTGGATCTCGATACCGCCATTGCGAAAGTCACGTATCGAATCGGAGATGTCCAGTATACGCGAGAAGTCTTCTCCAGTGTTCCCGACCGCGTTATCGTCGTGCGGTTAACCAGCGACAAGCCTGGCCGTCTCAGCGTGTCGGCCCGACTCGGTCGCGAGGCGGATGCGGCATGTGCTTCAAAAGGCAGGCGGGGTCTGATCTTGAGCGGACAGGCCGATCGCGGAAAGCCAACCGCAGGCACGCGGTTCGTGGGTCGCGTGGAAGCAGTCCCAGAAGGGGGAACCGCCACTTCGTCTGACGGGGTCTTGCACATAGAAAAGGCTGACGCCGTGACCCTGCTTGTGAACGCGGCATCGGATTATCGTACGAGGGACTTCGAAGCCGCCTGCGAGCACGTGCTGGCGACGGCGGCAGCGCGTCCGTATGCGGCCTTGCGCGAAGCGCACGTCAACGAGCATCAGCGCCTTTTCCGACGCGTCATGCTAAAACTTGGCGCTGCGTCCGAGCTGCCGACCGACGAACGTCTCCGTCGGGTCCGGCGCGGTGAACAGGACGTGTCCCTCCTTGCCCTCTATTTCCAATACGGACGCTATCTGCTGATCAGTTCGTCCCGTCCGGGAACGCTTCCTGCCACGTTACAGGGCATCTGGAATGAGCGACGCTCCCCACCTTGGTTTTGCGGTTGGCATTTCGATATCAATGTGCAGATGAACTACTGGCTTGCCGAGACCACGAATCTCGGCGAGTGCCACGAACCTTTCATTGAGCTGATCGACGCCCTGCGCGAGAACGGACGCAAGACGGCACAAGAGGTTTATGGTGCGAAGGGCTTCGTTTTTGCGCATCGGACCACGGCATGGCTCTTTACTGCGCCAGTCAAGGGCCTGGACATCTGGCCCATCGGCGCGGCGTGGTGTTGTCAGCATCTGTGGGAACATTACCTCTTTACCCAAGACAAGGTCTACTTGGCGAACAAGGGATATCCGGTCATGAAGGAGGCGGCGGAGTTTCTGCTTGATTGGCTTTCTCCCGATCCTGTCACGGGCAAGCTGGTCAGCGGACCTTCCATCTCCCCGGAAAACAGTTTTACCATCGGCGACGGAAAGATGGCCCAACTGGACATGGGCCCCGCAATGGATCAGCAGATTGCGGCGGAGCTATTCAATAATTGCCTAACCGCTGCGGCGCTTCTTGGAATCAGCGATACCTTCACGGAGAAGGTGAAGCGCGCCCGTGAAAAGCTGGCCGAGCCGAAGGTGGGCAAGGACGGCCGGATGCTTGAATGGTCAACCGAGCGGCCCGAACGGGAGCTCGGGCATCGGCACCTATCGCATTTGTATGCAGCTTATCCCGGCAACCAGATCACCCTTCGGGGCAGCCCTGCGTTAGCGGCTGCGGTCCGGAAGTCACTGGAATGTCGAATCAAGAACGGAGGTGACGCGAAGGGCAACAATGCCGCGAACACGAGCAACACGGGCTGGACGCTCGCCTGGATCGCTAATCTCTGGGCTCGGCTCGGTAATGGGCAAGAGGCCTATGTGTCGGTTCTGAATCTCCTTCGGAATGCCGCTTATCCGAATCTCATGGATACGCATCCGTCGAAAGACGGGATCGGCGTTTTTCAGATCGACGGAAATCTGGGGGGGGCTGCGGCGGTGGCGGAGATGCTGGTCCAGAGTCACGAGGAAAATGATGAATGCGGAATGATGAATGATGAATGGAAAAAGGGGAAAGGATCGGGGAATTCCTCATTCATAAATCATAATTCCTCCTTCATAATTTTTCTTCTGCCCGCGCTTCCGAAGGAATGGCCCGAGGGAGAGGTTCGAGGGCTTCGTGCGCGCGGCGGCTTTGAAGTGGATATCGCGTGGAAATCGGGCAAGCTGATCAAGGCGACCCTCCGCAGTATCGAGGGCCGATGCGTAAAGGTTCGTTACGGCCAGAAAGAGTATGTGCTGGAGTTCAAGGCGAAGGACGACCGCCAAACGATCTCCGGCACGGTTGAGATCAAGAAAACTCCGGTTCCGAAATCCACGTTGCCTGCAAAGATGAAAAACGCCAAGACCGAGGTCGATTTTTTCGCTTACATGAAGAGTGCGTCGAATCCGAGCATGATCGGATTTCGCAGCAACGGTCGTTGTTATCCCTATTCCACGCCTTTGGGACGGCGGATCGGTTATAAGCAAGGGGTGACGGATAAGAAACTGTATTCCGAAGGCTGGTTGGTGGCAGACGCGGAGCAAGCCTTACGGGCAGAGCTTGAACATGTCACAGCGGCCCTGCGCAAGCGTCTGCAAGCGGAATTGAAATGCGAGTTTGATCAATTGCCTCGTGAAGCACGTGAGATCCTGACGGACTTCGGATACACGGAGGGCGTGGAGAAACTAAAGTCGGAGTTTATTCAGCTTGTTGTGAAGCTCGACTGGAAGCGGATTCTCAAGCCCGAACACTATGTGCGGTATGAAGCAGACTGGCCGGACAGTGTCAGAAATAAGGCGTTTTACGGTCGGTGGAGCCAGCACGTGGAATAACTCGGGCTCTCGCAAAGGAAACAAAGGCGTAAAGGGGTTTTCAATGAAGATTCGAACACTCGTCTGTATTTTATTTACGATGACGTTGTCAGCCAAGACGTTGACGAATGAGCGGTATCGCATCGAGGTCGAAAGCGACGGGATTTTGAGCGTTGTAACGGGAAGCGGTGTACCGATGCGCCTCGCCCCTTCCTTCACGGTTCTGTTCAGCGCGAAAGATCCGGGGTATCATCGCAACAACAGCAATATCGGACTGGCGAAACGCACCTCGATCCGTTGGACCCGATATGAGCAGCCGCTGGCTGAGCTGAATCGCTGGCTGACCGACGAGTTGAAGCTGGACGTGGTCGTCTCGGAGGATGCGAAGGGACGTCGGACGTGGAGCTACAACAAGGGTAAATCGATCCTGACAGGTCCTTATGCGCAGGGCACAACCAATCCTTTCCTGGTTGGCGAGCGGTTTGATGTGCTTCCGATCAAGACCACGCAGGTCGGGCGAATCATTCGGTGGGACTTTGCTCCGCAGCCGAAATTTGTTCTTTCTGCGCAGATGGCCTTGCCGGAGGGAGGGAAAGATCCTGAGATCAGTTACACCCTGAACGCTACGCAGGATGGATTCTATTCGGTGGCCTTCACGGGTTCACCCGGATTCGGCGAGAAGGAGTTTGTTTCTGTGCCACAATTGGCGACCGGCTATGGACGTTACTTTCATCATGTGATTGCCGAAGTGACCGAAAAACTGCCTCGGGCTCACGTGAGTGACGGAAAGCGAAACCTTCTGCTGGCGGTTCATCCGGATGATGTTCCTTTCCTGCCCAATCTCGTTACTTTTCAGACCTCGCGCTTCGGAACCATGATCCGCAAAGAGAAGGGCTTTTTCACACCGGTCATCTTTTCGCCCTTGATGGGAACAGACCCGTCGAAGATGAAGAAGGGGGATTGTCGCCGTGTCCGCCTCTTGTTCGTTTCCAAAGATGGCGACTGGCAGGATGCCTATCGGTATGTTGCTGAAAACATTTATGGGCTGCGCGACATGCGCGACAACACGGGGTCGGGTTCGCTCTCCTCGGCCATCGAACGTATCTTCGCCTTTCTGTCGAACGCGAACGGCAAGAATTATGCTATGTGGCATGATGAACAGAAATACTACAACTACTGGTCTGACCTGTCGGGCATCTTTAAACCCTTTTCGCCGCTGTATGGGTTGAGTGCGGCTGTTGTTCTGGATGACGAGTCATTCTATCGGTCGCGTGCCTTGCCTGCGATGGAGTTTGCGCTTTCCCGCGCTAACAATATGTTTTATCCGTATGATGTGAAAAACAACGGCATGGCCAGCCGTATCAATCGCGAATTGGGAAAGCCCTATATTCCCTTCGCGCAACTGGTGAGCGCCTGGGAGTTTTATCAGGGCAGAACCTATGCGTTCCGCTATTATGCGGAACAGTCGAAGCCCTCCGCTCAACCTTTGGATCTGGTCGCATTAGCGCGGCTGAACCCGTCGTCCGATACGCTTGCGACCGCGAAGGCAACTGGCCTTAAAGGGTGCAAGGGGCTTTCGGGCAATTATATGGATTTCCTTGAACTGTACGAGGCCGTGCCGGATCCAAAGTTGCTGGAGGCCGCTCGGACTCGGATCTATGCGCTGCTGTCCACGGGCTTCAATCTTTTCCCGACAGTGCCGGAACAAGAGATGGTTTTTGATGCCGGCGGCAAAGTTCCGGTTCACGCGCACTCTTTCGGCCGACACGCGGCGTGGGGTTTCCCGCCGCCCGAGGGTCTGGAAACGAAAGAGCAGAAAGCGCCAGCCTGGCGGGGCTCTGAGATCGGGCTCGAATCCTTCTCTCATCATAGGGCCGAACTTTGGCCAAACAACCTGCCGCAAATACTCCGGGTGGCCTCTTTTTCGGATGACAACTTCCTGCGCGTGCTGGCGCGTTGGGGTCTGGTGGGCCGCTATGCGAACTACGCCGGAGACAACCGCACGGAACGCTCGTTGGTTACGGAATTGCCAGATGCGCCGGAACACCCGATCTGGAAGCTGACCTATTCGTCGATCAACCCCGGCCATGCGTGGGAGTTCATCGGCGCAATGATTGATTTCCGCGTCACGGACTGCTTTGACCGGTCCGACAAGCAGATCGCCTTTCCAGGCAACACGATGGCAGGCAGCCCTTTCCGCGTCCGAAATTACGGGGCTGTTCCCGGACGTTTTTATGATGAGCAGAACGTGCATCTGTGGATGCCTGTAGACTTGCTGAAGAGCGATAACCCGCAGGTCGAATGGCTCGCATGCTGGGGTAACGGCAAGCTGTATTTAGCGTTCTGGAGCCAGTCTTTCAAGGAAGAGGCGGTGACGGTTCAACTGAACTCGGCGCGGGCCACGGTGCCGCGTGACGCGACGATGCGCCAGTGGCAGAATAATAAAGTTGCCGCCGAGACCGGCTATTCCGGTGAAACGCTGACCTTCCGTCTTCCGGCCAAGGGCATTCAGGCCTTTGCGATTGATCGGGTCCAGACGCGCAGGACCCTGCAGGCGAAAATGTTCGATCCCGCTTCGCCGGTATTGGGGCCGGACAGCATGCAATCGGTGCAGGCGCCCTTTGGCAAGGTCCATGGCATGTTGCTCTCCATGGGGCGGGGGCTGACCAGCGCGTTTGTTTATACCGATGCGTTGCCGGAGCAGGTTATTACCGCCCGTCTGCGGTATCGGCAGGGCAGCGGTGAATGGAAGATTCTGCAGGATGATGTATTCCCCTTTGAGTTCTCAGTCTGGCTCGATGACCAGGCTGGTGACTTCGAGGGAATAATGGAAGTGGAGACCACGCGCCTTGAAAAACAGGAGAGCGGACGTGTGGTTTTAAGTTTTGCAAAATCAACTATTAATCCGGCCACTAAACAGTAGCGAAAATCAAGATTCACGCTAATCCGGAGAAGAGTTTGAACAGAAGCACGCAAAGTTCGCAAAGAAGAGACACTGTTGCGGCAATTATATTCGGGAGTACCCGAACAAAATTTCCGCAACGGTACTTCGGGGGAATTGGGGGCAATAAGGAAGAAACTCCAGAGCTCAGCACCTATTCATTTCTTCAACATTCTTTACGGAGCGGTGTTTTGCGAATTTTGATCCCGCTTCAGCGGGAGCAAGATACGCGAAACATTTTCTTCCTTCGCGTCCTTCGCGAGCTTCTGTTCAAACGCCCCTCCCTCTTCGGATTAGTGGGGATCAGTGCAGATTAGTGGTGAAGTCCTTCTTCTGGGAGGTACTTGTGGGTAACAGAAAGGCCTCGCCAGAGGTCGAGACGGGTGGTGAAGGTTTGATTTCGCGCGGAAGTCGCCACTATTTAGTGGCTGGAGTAATAAGTGAAGAAAAAGGATGCCATAATGATTAAGAAAATGTTGGGATTAGCTTTGGTTATGATTTCGTGTTCCGCGCTTGCGGCGGACCTTTCGCACGTGCCGCAGATCAGTGAGACGCCACAGCAGCACGATGCGCGGATGCAGTGGTTCCGCGATGCCAAGTTCGGGATGTTTATCCACTGGGGACCTTCTTCGGTCGGAGCCACGGAAATCGGCTGGGGCCGCAATGCGGCCCGGCCCTGGGATATCGGCAAGCCCAACAACGCCCGCCAGCGCACCGAGGATCCGGTTTACGACAACTACAACAAGCAGTTCAATCCAACCAACTACAACGCCGATGCATGGGTAAACTTCGCCAAGGAATGCGGCATGAAGTACATGGTGATCATCGCCAAGCATCATGACGGTTTCTCGATGTTCGACTCGAAGGTGACCGATTACGACATCATGGCGACACCCTATAAGCGCGATATCATCAAGCTGTTTGCCGAGGCCTGCCACAAGAACGGCATAAAGCTGGGAATCTATTACTCCACCCGCGACTGGTATAACCCTGATTACCTGCAAGGCGACAACGCCAAATATGATCAGTGGTATCGCACGCAGATCCAGGAACTGCTGAGCAACTACGGGCAAGTGGACGTGGTGTGGTTTGACAGCGTGGGCGGCAACGATTGGGGTAAGTGGAAGTTCGATGAGCTCTTCGCGATGATGTACCGCCTTCAGCCCGGGCTGCTCATCAACAACCGGGTGAAGTTCATCGGTCCCAAGACGCCCGAAGACCGCAAGCCCGCCTCGCCGGAAATAGAGAAGATGACCAAGGGCGATTTCGGCACGCCCGAAGGTGTCATCGGTGCCTACACCATCGATAAGGATTGGGAATCGTGCATGCGCAACGGCAGGGGCTGGAGCTATCGCGGAGAGGATGGGTTCCGGGAGCCCGACGATGCCATCCGGATGCTGGTCAGTTCTGTGACGGGTGGGGGCAATCTCCTGCTGGATTTCGCGCCGCGTCCCGACGGCACCTTTACCGTTGGAGACATGAAGGTGGGCCGGGCCGCAGGTGCTTGGCTGAAGAAATACGGGGAAGCCATCTACGGCACGCGTGGGGGGCCGTATCGGAACGGTTCATGGGGTGGCAGTTGTCACAAAGGCGGGAAGCTTTTTCTTCACCTCTTCCCAAAACGCAAGGGCGCGTGGGTCTTTGATCTGCTGCCGTGCAAGGTGCTCTCGGCCCGCGTGCTGGGGGGTGAGCCGGTCAAATTCGCTCAGAGCGACAAGGAGCTATCCTTCCAGGTGGGCGAGGGCCAATACGATGCCCCTGTGACCGTGATTGAGCTGTCCTTGGATCAGCCTGTAAAGGACGGGACGACGGTCGGCAGCGTACACGGCGAAGACCTGTCGGAACACGGAAAGATCCTCAGTGAGAACGCCACCTTGGAAATCAGTTCGCAATCGCGTCATGATCAGAACGACCACGAGCGGTTGTTCAAAGGTGACAAGCCCAAACACGGCAAGGCGTTCCAAACGGAACCGGAAAATAACCCCTGGGCCAAAATTGATCTTGGCGCGGTAAAAAATGTGAAGGCCGTCATAATTGAGAACCAGGCCTTGGAGCGTCGAACCGCTGGGCTGATCCTCTCTGTCTCCGCCGATGGCCAGAAGTGGGAAAAAGTGTGGAAGGCAGAGCAATGGGATTTGAGTTGGACGATCCCCTTGACCACCTTCGAGACCGGCGCGGAGGTGCCCGGGCGCAAGGTGCGCTATCTCAAGATGGAAACCAAAGGGGCCACCAACCACCCGCTGATTTTGCAAAGGTTCACTGCTTACGGAGACGATAGATAATGAAGATGAAAACGATAAAACTACCTTGCATGCTTATGCTGCTCATGCTGGCCGCAGGTTGGCTCCGGGCCGGGGAACCGGCCCAGTCGAGACGAGATGCATTCAGCGCCATGCGCTATGGAATCTTCATCCACAATGTTTACAAAATAACCGGCGCACCGGTCGGGGTAAAATATGAAACCCCTGACGAGTTTGCCAACCTCTTTGATGTCCGGACGTTTGCCGACCAGATGTCGGAAATCGGTGTCGAGTATGTGATTTTCACCGCATGGCACGAGGGGATGTTCTATCTTGGTCCCAATCCGGCCATTGACAAATGGCTACCGGGGCACACGACCAAGCGGGACCTCATTGGCGACCTTGCGGATGCGCTTGCAGCGAAAAGAATCGCGCTGGTGCTCTATACCTCTCCGAATGACGCAAAGCTGTCCCCCGAGGAACAGGCCAAGGTCGGTTTCATCAAGAATGACAATACGCACCCACCCATGCCTGTGTTCAACGACTTTATGAACGAGGTTTATGCTGAGGTTGCCGGCCGCTGCAGTAAGAAACCGAATGTGCTGGGCTTCTTTTGGGATGGCTGGGCTGACGGAGGCTTTCGCCTCGATGTGAAACGTCTGCGCACCACGCTGCGCAAGCATTTCCCGGAGTCCGTTGTCCTGTCCCAAACTCCTTGTCCGGGCATCATCGACTTTCCTTATTATGCGAAAGACTACAACCGTCCGAAGGCTGATGATGTCGATCTGATCCCCGTGCGCTCGATTGGCCAGTGCGCCACTTTCGCCGGACCTTGGTGGCGTCCCTCAGGCGGTCGGCCAGGCAAATCCAAGTTTTCCGCTGAAACCATCTTCAGGTTCACCGTGCTCAATGCCGGTGCCGACGGTCCTGGGGGCATGGGGTGGGCGGTGTCCCCTCTTGCGGATGGAAAAACCTGGGGTTCCGATGACAACGAACCCTTGCCAACCTTTCGAGTGGTCAACAATTACATCCGACCGATCCGGGAATCCATCTGCGGCGTGGCACCGAGCCGCAACTGGACGCTGCCGAACGGGAGCAAGTTCTCCACCGCACCTGCCTATGTGGCCGCGCGAAGTCTCGACGGCAAGAGGGAATACGTGCATGTCCTGAAGCCGAGAGACGGGAAGAGCGTCACGCTCACGAAGCCCGTTGAAGAGTTTATTAGCGCCCGGCTTTTGGTCAGCGGCCACCCCGTGAAGATCGAGGCGGGAACGGACTCCCTCGTGTTGACGCTGGGTCAGGATGATCAATGGGACCCGCTCGATACGGTGATCGTGCTGGAGAAGACGCCGGCAGCCCTCTCGGCGGACAACGGAGCAGAAATTTACCCGCACAGAAAGAAGGCCAATGAAAACAGTGATTCCTAAAGCGAAACAAAAATGGATTGCGCTGGCTGTGGTGTGTCTGGTCGGCACGGCTCAAGGTCAGGAGGCTAAAATCGAGAACAAGCTGGGCGTGGATGAAGACCGTGTAAAACATTTCAAGTCGCTCTCCACCAAAGAGAAGATCATTTTCGCTGTCCAAGACAAAGAGCTCATCGCGGCGCGCGCACAGATGGCGGACCTTTCAGGCTCGGGCGAGAATCCTTACGTCGGGGGCTTTCCCGTGCCTCGCAGCTACTCCACTCACCCAAACTACCGTACAAAGCTCGAAACCAGAGCCGATGGGCTTTCCTACAAGCTGAAGATCTCGTATGATGAACAATTGCCCGGTTTACAGGGATTCTTAACCAACAATTTTATCCCCGCAGTGAAGAAGTATTGCGAGGGCGGGCAACTGAACGTCGATTTTGACTCCTTGAAATTCAGCATCGCGGAAAGGCCGAATACGGATGACCTGAATGTTCAAGAAGACATCCCCTACAACATCCTTGGGAAGCGGGCCCTTGTGCTGGATCTCTACGTGCCCAAGGCGCCTCCAAAGTCCAAGGCTTACCCAGTTCTCCTTTTCTTCCATGGTGGAGGATGGCTTAGCGGGCATCACTACAGCAATCGTGCAGTAGCCATCTCCATGGCCAAGAAGGGCTTTGCCACGGTAGTTGTGGAATATCGGTTGGGTGTTGAGGCGATCTTCCCGGCTGCTGTCTGGGATGGAAAGGCTGCCGTACGATGGGTTAGGAAGAATGCGGACAAATACAAGCTGGATCCGAACATGATCCTCGTCAGCGGCGGGTCGGCCGGGGGCAACATTGCCGGTCTTGTGGGAATGACCAACGGCGACTCGCGTTTCGAGGGCGATGGCAATCACAAGGAGTACTCCAGCGTAGTCCATGGTGTCATCGCTTACGATGGCGCCGTTCATCAGAGCAATGGACTCTGGACGGGCGGAGGCGAAGGCAGGCCTGACCCCACGAAGGCAAATCCGTGGTTCTACAATGAGTCGATTCCGCTTTTCCACATCATCAGTAAAGACGGTGGCGTGCCTATCCTCTTCGTCAAGGGGGGGAGGCCTCTGAGCATTTGGATCAAAAAGTATATCAACAATATCAAGGTGGATTGGCTGGATCATCGGTGGGTGCATGGATTTGAAGTTTTTGACCCGTCTAAAGATATCCTGGTCGAACAGCTCATGGAGTATTTCAAAAGTGACCGGTCGCTTTGGGCTGGGAAGTTGAACATCTGAGAAATGAAAACTAGTCAAACATTGAGGGTTTCTTCAATTCTGCTCGTTTGCGCGAGCGTGGTGACGGTGACGCAGGCTAGTCCGGCGTCGCAGGTCGAGCAGTTTGCAGCCGCCAAAGGGCGCGAGTATGTCTATCAAATGGATCCGATTCCCGAGGGGCTCATCTCCGCACGGTTTCATCTCTGGATTCCCGATTCCGTCAGCAGGACCGGAAGAATCCGTGGGGTAATCGCCCAGAACGGTTACAATTACGGCCTGATGCCGGAGGTTTTCCGCGCCGCGCATTGGAGAGCGCTGGCCTCCGAGCTTGGGCTGGCGCTCTGTCTCTACCGTGTCCAGGAGTCCAACCGCAAACACGCCGGTGGCCCGGGTAGCGCCCCGGTTACGGTTGCCGCGATTGAAGGCGGACTGGAGCATTTCGCCCAAACCCTTGGCCGCCCTGAACTCAAGCATTCCGGACTGATCTTCACCGGCCTCTCGGCCTCCGGGCGTCAAGCCATCTATCTTGGGAATGAGATGGCCGCACGGACCATTGCGGTCATCGTCTACAGTCCCGCCACCAACCTGCCTCATCCGCTGGATACAGGCGTTCCTGTGCTGATCAACATGGGCGGCCGCGATCTGAAGCATGGGAACCCGATAGGTTTAGATAAGCTGATTCTCGCGGCGAGGACCCAAGGCGCGCCATGGCTGGGCCTGTTTCAGGCCAGAGTGCCGCACAACGGACACGGCGACCCCAGCTTCGTGATGGATTGGGCCCGCTGGGCAGTCAAAGCGCGCGTACCGGAAACCATTCCCGCCGATGTTCCGGTTCAGCTTAAGTCCCTTGCGATTGAAAAGGGATGGTTGGGTCGGCTACGTTTAAACTCCGACCTCAACGACCCGCATCCCGAAGGCCCGGACGCGGCGACGGTCAGGCCTTGTTTTGGAGGCGCGGATGCTGCGAAGACCGCTTATTGGCTTCCGACTGAAGCGCTGGCCCGGGACTGGAAGGAGTATTGTCTGCGCCCCGACGTCCGTTTTGTCAATGGCATGGGTGAGGAGCCCGTGTTGCGTAACGAATCCTTCGTCAACTCGATCGGCATGCGTCTGGTGATGATTCCTGCCGGACAGTTCATCATGGGCAGTCCGGCCGATGAGGAGAAGCGGGCCGAGGATGAAACCCAGCACCCGGTCAGAATTACAAACCCCTTCTACATGGCCGCGACTGAAGTCACTCAGGCTCAGTGGTTGAAAGTCATGACCAACAATCCCTCGGGCTTTTTGGCTGATGTCAATCCAGTGGAAAATGTCAGCTATGATGACGCCTTGGCATTCTGTAAGGCCCTCAGCCGACTCGAGGGGCGGCCCTACCGTTTACCGACCGAGGCGGAATGGGAATATGCCTGTCGGGCGGGAACGGCGACACCCTTTCATTTCGGCTGGTCGATCGACACCGACCTGGCCAACTACCGCGGCGATGTCGGCTATGGCGGCGGAACTTCCGGCATTGACCGCCGTCGGCCGGGTCCGGTGGCCCAATTTCCGGCTAATGCCTGGGGTCTTCATGACATGCATGGGAACGTGTTCGAATGGTGCGCTGACGGGTACGGCCCGTATCCGACAGGCGCCTTTCCCGACCCCAAGGGGCCGCAGGACGGCACTCAGAGGGTTTTTCGCGGCGGGGCATGGTACACCCTGCCTCACCTCACACGCGCCGCTTTCCGGGGCATGTCCGCTCCGGGCTATAAGAGTCTGATGGTCGGCTTCCGAGTGGTTGCCGAAAAGAGGGGATAAAGAAATTAAGATGAAAAACAAAACAAGAACAAACGTAACGGCATCATTGCCATTGAAACTCATTTTGACTGTCCTGCTGCTGGCGACGTTCTCCGAGGTGCACGCCGCCAAGCCGGTCGACCTCTCGCATGTGCCGCAGATCAGCGAGACGCCACAGCAACGTGATGAGCGCCTGCAATGGTTCCGCGACGCGAAGCTCGGGATGATGATCTGTTGGGGCCCCAACTCGCTGGGCGAGTGCGAGATCGGCTGGAGCCGCAAGGCCGCCCGGCCCTGGGACATCGGCAAGCCTAACAACGACAGAAAGCGCACGGAGGATCCGGTTTACGACAACTATTACCAGCAGTTCAACCCGACGAATTTCAATGCCGACGCCTGGGCGCAAATGGCGAAGGCGTGCGGGTTCGAATACGTGGTGGTCCTCACCAAGCATCATGACGGGTTTTCGATGTTCGACTCGAAGGTGACCGACTACGACATCATGGCGACGCCTTACAAGCGCGACATCATCAAGCAGTTCGCGGATGCATTCCACAAGCAGGGAATACGCTTCGGACTCTACTATTCGACCCGCGATTGGTATCACCCTGATTATCTCCAAGGCGACAACGCCAAGTATGACCAGTGGTATCGCACCCAGATCGAAGAGCTGCTCACCCACTACGGCCCCGTGTCCGTCTTATGGTTCGACAGCGTGGGCGGCAACGACTGGGGCAAATGGAAGTTCGATGACCTGTTCTCGATGATGTATCGCTTACAGCCGGGCTTGCTTGTCAATAACCGCGTGAAATTCATCGGGCCAAAGACTCCCGAAGACCGTGGTCCCGCATCGCCCGAAATCAAGACCATGACGCAGGGCGACTTTGGCACGCCGGAAGGTGTGATCGGCGCTTTCACGATCGACAAGGACTGGGAGTCCTGTCTGCGCGTGGGCCGGGGATGGTCCTATCGGGGTGAAGAGGGACACCGGAAACCGGCTGATGTGATCCGGATGCTGGTCAGCGCGGTGACTGGCGGGGGCAACCTGCTCTTGAGCTTCGGCCCACGGCCGGACGGTTCGATCGTCGGCTTCGAAACTGAAGTCGCTCAGGCTTTGGGAAATTGGCTCAAGAAAAATGGCGAGGCGATCTACGGGACGCGCGGCGGACCGTATCGCAACGGGATATGGGGCGGCAGTTGCCACAAGGGGGACAAACTCTATTTGCATTTCTACCAGTGGCGGAAAGACGGTTGGACGTTCGATCCGCTGCCCTGTGTTGTGAAATCCGCACGCACGCTTGCGGGTGCAAAGGTGCACTTCGAGCAAACCGCCAAGGCGCTATCGCTTCGCTTCGACAAGGCGGAGTTTGCAACTCCCGCAACGGTTGTCGAACTGACACTCGATCAGCCGGTCAAGGACGGGCTGGTCGTGGGTGGCGTGCATGGGGAGGACCTCTCGGAACACGGCAAAATCCTCAGCGAGAACGCGACCCTGGAGTTGAGTTCGCAGTCGCGCCATGACAAGGGCGAACACGAGCGCTTGTTCAAAGGGCAGCGGGCCAAATACGGCGACGCCTTCCAGACTGAACCTGAGAAGAACCCTTGGGCCAGGATTGATCTCGGCGCGGTAAAGAACGTCAAGGCCGTCGTGATCGAGAACAAGCCGACGGAGCGCCGGAGCGAGGGGCTGATCCTGTCGGTTTCGACGGACGGAAAGAAATGGGCCGAAATCTGGAAGGCAGAACAATGGGATTTGAGTTGGACGGTTCCAATCACGACCCTTGAAGCCGGCGCCGAGGTGCCGGGACGCAAGGCCCGTTATTTCAAGGTGGAAACCAAGGGCGATACAACCCGCCCGCTGATTTTGCAAAGGTTCACCGTTTATGGGGAATGAAGATGAGGAGAATATGACGACGATGAGAAAATGGGTTCAGGTTGGATTGTCTGTGTCGTGCGCCGTGGACATCTTCATAATTGGCGTAGCGGTAGCAGCGCCGGCTTCGGCTGGCGTTTTGGCGAGAGCCTCCAGCAGCGCGAGTGCGAAAAGCAGCGCTGATAAGGCCATGGATGGGGATGAGGCCACCTGGTGGTCGCCGACGCGCGAGGAGTGGACTACCAGAAGACCGACGTGGCTGGAGGTGGACCTCGGCGAAGAGCGGGAGATCGGCCATGCGTTCGTCACGGAACTGGCCGGTGGCAGTTATCCGCACATCCAGGACTTCCGGATTGAATACAAAGACGGGGATACATGGAAGTGCGTCCATGAGGGCGCGGAGATTTTTGGACGGCGCGTTTACGACTTCAAATCTGTGAAAGCGCGCGTGTTTCGAATGACCTTCATCAAGGTGCTGAGGTATCCGCAAAGCATCAATGAGTTTCACCTGTATGCGCCTGGAAAGCTGCCGGAGGCGGCGCTGGAGGCCAAGCGTCAGGAGGCGGAAACCGCCAAGCGCCTCGAGTGGTTCAAGGCCGCCAAATACGGGATGATGATTACTTGGGGGCCTTATGCCGTGGCCGGAGGCGAGTGGAATGGCAAACCTGTGAAGGGCATCGGTGAGTGGATTATGCGCCGGGCCAATGATGACAAGGGCATTCCCCTCAAGGAATACGAGCAACTCGCGGCGCGGTTCAACCCGACGAAGTTCAACGCCGATGAGTGGGTCCAATTGGCGGTCGATGCGGGGATGAAATACATCGTCGCCATGCCCAAGCACCACGACGGCTTCGCGATGTTCCACTCGGCGGTGGATAAGTATAACATTTTTGATTACACCCAGTGGAAGCGGGATCCCATGAAGGAACTGGCGGCGGCCTGTGCCAAGAAAGGGATCAAGCTGGGATTCTACTACTCGCAGTCGCAGGATTGGCATCATCCATACGGCGCGGGCAACGATCTGGAGTATCCGCCCCTCAACAAACCGATCGAGGATTTTTCAAAATACCTCAACGAAAAGGCATTGCCCCAGGTACGTGAAATCATGACCGGGTATGGTCCCGTGGCCCTGATCTGGTTTGACACCCCAAAAAACATGCCTGCCGACTGGGCCGGAAAGTTCCGCGACGCGATCCGTGCGGTCCAGCCCGATACGCTCATCAATAGTCGCCTTGGTCCGGGAGGCTATCAGGATTACCTGTCCCGTAACGACAACGACATTCCTCCGGCTGGCCTTCCCGGCGCGTGGGAGACCGCCGCCACGCTCAATCACACATGGGGATTCAAGAAAAGTGACACGCAATGGAAGACTCCGGAGGATCTTCTCTTCAAACTCGTGGACATCACCAGCAAGGGAGGCAACTACCTTTTGAACGTCGGTCCCGATGCCGAGGGGGTTATCCCGCAAGCCAGCCAGGACAATTTAAGGAAAGTGGGTGCCTGGCTCAAGGTCAACGGAGAAGCAGTTTATGGCACGGGTCCCACGCCGTTTGGCGCGGAGCTCGGCAGCGTCGATCCCGTTAAAAAAGACAAGGGGGGCTATCCGCTTTTCAACCCCAACACCGCCTGGCGCTGCACGACGAAGCCCGGAAAACTTTACATCACCCTCTTCCAGTGGCCCAGTACCACGTTCGAATTGCCCGGTGTAAAAGAGAAGGTGACAAAAGCTTACTTTCTAAGCGAGCGGACCAAGCCGGTGAGCTTCTCGCAGGAAACCGATAAACTGGTGGTCCGGCTTCCACCGCAGGCACCTGATGCCATGGCCTCGGTGCTTTGTTTGGAATATTGAAAGCTCAAGCGGAAGCGAAACCGACGCGCTCTTCCTGGAAGTGGGTTGCGGGAATTGCCGCTTCAAGGCGAGCTAACGTATTTGAATGGCTGGGCTTCTTTGACGTTTGCGCAAAAAAACAAAAAATAAACGCAATAGTCTGTGGTGTTTTTTGAGCGGCTTTGCTTAAATAAGCCTATAATAAATACGTGGTTACAACAAAACGTTAAAAAGGAGAACAACGATGAAAAACAAAACAGTTGTCATGAAAATGCTTTGCTTGATCCTGATCGCGCCCTTGGGCGTGATGGCGGCTGATCGTCACAAGAAGGATAACAACGACAATCTGAACACGACCACGAGCTGGGTCGAGGGGGCGGTTCCTGGTAACACGGACATCGCCATCTGGGACGCCACCGTCGCTACGCCGGCGAACTGTACGAATACTGCGAGTACAGGGTTTGGTGCTGTGAAGGGTATCGTGGTTTCCGATCCTGCATCGGATGTGAGAATCACGCAGGGAACAACCGTAGCTATCGGAACGAACGGAATCGTCTTGTCCGGAACCCGTGACCTCTATTTATCCATGGGCGGGAATATTTTTAATCTTGGGACTGGAGCACAGACGTGGAATATCGCATCGGGCCGCACGGTGACGATTGACAGCACCAAGCCCTATTTCTGGTCCGGGTCATTGCAGGGAAAGCTGACACTGACAGGCGCCGGAACTGTGGTTTTTACGAACGGCACCCCTGCCATCGGTTATAATAGCGCCATCAAGTCCAACACGCTGGAGATTGTCGACAGCACGTTGCGCCTCTACAGCGGACTATGGGTGGCCAGTTCAGGAACCGGTGTGGTCTATCAGACGGGCGGAACAGTGGATTTGCGTAACATGTGTACACTCGGGGGCGGGAATGCGGCGGTGGCATCGTATGATCTCGCAGGGGGTCAGTTCTCAAGTACGGCAAACTTAAATCTTGGCTTGTCTTTCCCCAATACGGGCAGGAGCAATAGTATCGCGCGATTCACTGTCCGAGAGGCGGGCGCGGCGCTCGTGCGGGACATTCTGATGGGCGGCAGTAGGAATACCAACGGCACGATGACGCTGACGCTGAAGACCGGCGGCACGCTGAGCGCCAATTCAATCACGACGGACGTCACCGCGGTCGACTGTGCGCTGCTGATGGAATTTGACGGCGGGATCCTGAAACCGACAGGGAATAACGCGACTTTCTTCAACGCGATGGCACAGGCGGCGGGATCCGTCGGTACATCAAAGGCGACCCTTTCAGCCAATGGCGCGGTCATTGACACGGCGGGTTATAACGTCACGATCGCGCAGCCTCTGGCCGATGCGGACGGACAGGTGGGGCGCTTGGTCAAGCTGGGCGCGGGAACGTTGACGCTGACCAATGCCCATACGTTCACGGGGCCCGTGGTGGTCAGTAACGGTACATTGCGCGTGGCATCCAACGCGACGCTGGCCAGCACGAACTGGGTCATCGCGGCCGGCGCCACGAACACGTTCGACAGCGCCGTGAGTCTGGCGGGCAAGAACGTCACGATCGATGCGGGCGGGTCGGTGAATCCCGGCCTGCTGGACGTGACGGGTACCCTTACGCTGGGTGGCAAGCTAACGGTGGTCAACACGGGCGACCGGCAGAAGATCGCCCAATGTACTGGGGTACTGTCGGGCGACTTCGATGAGGTTGTACCCAAAGGATATATCGTGCGGAAAATCGGCGACACGGAACTGTGGTTGATAAAGATCAAAGGCACCCTGATCAGCGTATTATGACGATGCCTGGCAATTCTGTCTGACATTGAATCGGCGGGGCGGCTTTCGGGGGAGAGCCGAAGAGGAGGAATGACCATGAGCGTGAGTACCGATTGCTGTTATGCGAGCAGCGGGGGACTGTGGATGGTGCTTGCCGTCTTTGCTGCCTTCATGCAGCCGGGCGTTTCCAGAAGCGAGAGTACGACGATTAGCCGTATGCTGGAAAATGAAGCCTATCGAATACAGGTGCTGAACAACGGAACACTGGAGCTGCTCCCGGCGGGCAGCAAGGCGGCGTTCGTTTTCCGACCTGAATTCACGGCCCTGCTTCAATTCGGAACGTTGACATTGGTCGGTGCCAAGTGCCAGGAGCCCGTCTACAATCTGGTCGGCTGGAAGATCGGCGCCAGCAAGGACACGATTCTGGATGTGTATCAAACAGGCGAGCGGAGGGTATTGGATCAGCCGGTCGTAACCGTCTTCAAGGATCATGTCGAGTGGAAATTCTCAGGCGAGGACCTTGAGGTGTCGGCCACCGTCAGGTTGCCGGAAGGGGCGGCTGATCCGGTTCTCACGTATTCCGTGGTTGCCAAAAAAAATGCGTTTTATTCGGTTGCCTATTCGGGTGCGCCTGCGGCATCGTTAAAAGATGCGGTTGAAGTGTGGCAGCCCTTGATTTGGGATGGTCGGCGTCTTCCTGTACAAAGTTATCTGATGAGTGATGTCTTCTGTTCGATTCCCGGCTGTCTGGTAGAGACCGCCCAGGGAACCTGTGGCGTGATGGCAGACCCCCTGCTGTTCCCATATGAGATGCCGAACGGGCGGAACACGCGCTTCGGCGTGGTGCTTCGGAACGCGGAGGGACGGGCGCAACCCCTTGTCTTTGCGCCGGTTCCCGGTACGGTAAACGCGAAGTTCAAGCCAGGGCAGCGGGCTGATTTCACGTTGGTTCTGGTGGCCAGAAACCGGTCGCTAAGCGCAACCTTCGAGCATGTGGCCCGCGCGATCTGCAAATTTCGCGATGTGCGTGAAAACACGCTGGCCACGTTGAATCAGGCGTTGGACAACATGATTGATTTCGCCCTGAGCGAAAAGGCGGAGTTCAGTCCAGCGGATCGCGCCTTCACGTATCACGATTCCAAGGGCACGGTGAAAAATGTCTCCGCGCTCCATCCGCTCTCTGTCGGACAGGTGATGGATAACGAGAAGCTGTTCCACGAGCAAGGGATACCCATTTTGGAATACCTGATGTCGCGGGAAAAGTTCCTGTTCGCCTTTTCAGCGGAGGCCAGGAATCAGACGCCCTCGCGGAACATGTCCGGCCCTGCCATGCCGATCGCGGAGTTGGCAGCGCTTCAGCGGATGACGGGAGGAGCCTCGCCGATATTTCTTGAAGAGGCGCTGCGTCTGCATGGGGTGGATCGGATGCTGAACATGGAATGGGTCAGTCCGAAGAATGCGTGGCAGAACGATCTCTGGCTGTACCGGGCAACGCGCGACATGAAGTATTTGGAAGCTTCCTGTCGTAAGGCCGATCGTTATATTGCCGAGCGGATTGACAAACAGCCGACGGATTTCAAAGAAGCGGGCGTCGGAACGTTTTTCGATTACATGACGCCGGCCTGGAAGGAATTGTACGAGCTATATGTTGAGACCCGGAACGCGAAGTATCTGGAGGCCGCACATAGAGGAGCCAGAAGATATGCGCAGTTCATCTGGTTTTTCCCTGCGGTTCCGGAGGGGGACATCGCGGTGAATCAAAGTGGCTTTGCCCCGCGCCGGGGGAGCGATCAGCCCAGCGCGATTCCCGTGCAACCCGAGACCGTTCCCGCATGGCGGGTCTCGGAGCAGGGACTGATGGCGGAAGGTAACGGTACGGCCGGCCGGCTCGGCATCCTGCTTGCCACGCATGCGCCGTGGTTTCGCCGTATCGGGTTTGAGGCAAAAGATCCCTTCTTAAGCGACATCGCCCGTTCGGCCGTCATCGGACGATATGCCAACTTCCCGGGTTATCATGTCAACACCGCGTATTCGACTGCCCAGGAGAAGTTCGAGTTTCCATTGCATACCTTCACCAATCTTGCGCGCGTGACCTCCTTTCACTTCAACCATGTGCTCCCCATGGCGAATCTGGCACTGGATTACCTGATGGCGGATGCGTATGCGGTGTCCAAAGGCCTGATTGATTTCCCTTCCGAATATACGGAAGGATATGCCTATCTTGCCGCCAAGGTGTATGGCGCGCCCGGACGTTTTTATGATGTTGGAAACGTGTATCCGTGGATGCCGAAGGGGCTGGTCACCACGGATACGGTTCAGTTGAACTATGTGGCCGGGCGTACGGAGGACACCTTCTGTCTGGCGTTGGTGAATCAATGTGCGCGCGAATTGAAAGACGTTACGGTACGTTTGGATGGAAACCGTTTCGCTCAGCACGCGAAGGGAACGTTTCCAGCCCGTTGTTGGGTGGACAATCAACTGCAAAAGGATGGCATGTCTGTTGAGAACGGCATCTGTAGAGTTTCCGTGCCGGCAAAGGGTCTTGTCGCGCTTGCCGTCAGCGGCTTGAAACCTGTTCCGACATTCCAGGACAAAGTCAGACCCGCTGCGGCAACACCTGTAATGACGCCGAGCCGTTGGCGTCTGAAGGCGCCTCAAGGTGACGATGTGGTTGCCATGGTGCTTTCCTTCGGCCCTGAACTGACCTGGCTTTATGCTTATCAGACAGGGACCTCCGGCACCGTGAAGGCTCTTGCGCTCACCGTGAAGACAACCTCCCGGAGCTGTACGCTACGCGATGAAGCGTTCCCCTTTGAATTTACTTTGCCCCTTTCCGAAAAGGAACGGATCCTTGAACTTTCGCTGGAGGCAGAGGCTGTTAACGAACAAAAAGCGCAGGCGGCTCTGTGATTTATGAACGACAGATGATCAATGACTCAGGAGAAGAGACATGTTTGAAAGAAGAGCAAGACAGGATTGGCAACGGACGGTTATCGGCTTGGCGACGCTGGGGCTGGTATTGGGCAAGGGCACTGCCGGCTGGGCCGTCTCCGCCGCAACGCCAAAGTCGGTGGCGATTGTCGGTTCCGTTGGGTTGGAAGAGGGTTTCGCCCGTCCCCCCGCAGAAACGAAGCCGTGGTGCTATTATTATTGGCTGAGTGGCCATATTTCAAAAGAGGGGATCACGAAAGATCTCGAAGCCATGGCGAAGTGGGGTATCGGCCGTGCATTTATCGCCGACATCAGCACTCCGGGTATTTCGCGTGGCCCAGTTGGAGCACTCGGTTCCGATGAATTCTCCGAGATGCTCCAGCATGCAATCCGTGAGGGGGGGGCGCCTGGGCGTGGATGTCACACTATTCAACTGTGCGGGCTGGAGCCAGATGGGGGGTGTCTGGATTAAGCCAGAGGAGTCGATGCGCTACCTGGTCACAGCTGAGCAGCGGGTATCAGGGCCTTCGAAAGTTTCCGCAAAACTGCCGGAGATTCTCGTGCATTCGCCAGCTGGCAAACTTACGCCGAGCGATCTCGTACAGGATGTGACCGTGCTGGCTTTTCCTGCCCCGCGGGAGGGACGCGACCGGCTCGCAGGAGCCGGCGTGACCATCAAGACCGAACCGCCGGTCGAGGGAGCCCGGAATTGGTTGGACAATGACCGCTTGACCTTTGCCGAGGTGCCGGTTGCCAAGGACGGATCGCCCACGGTGATCGAGTTGACGACCGAAAAACCCTTCACCGCGCGCAGTCTGACCTTCCGCTTGCCCTGGTATGACGTGGAACGGAAGCGGGGCTCCGGAGGTTGCTTCGATGCGGATTGCGAATTGCTGGTCAAAGCGCCTGATGGAAGTTTCAGGAGCGTCAGGAAATTCGAATACAGACGCCAAAACTTTACCATATCCAGCGGACCGCTGATGCGAGGTCCTGTGTCAATCAGCTTTCCGGAGATCACCGGGACATGTTTCCGGATCGTCATGAACACTATCAAGAAGCATCCGTTTTACAACAAATTGCCGACTTATCTTGATGGCATCGAGCTTTCAGGAGCGCCGCGTCTGGAACGATTCGTCGAGCAGCAGTTGGGCAAGACGTATCCCGGGATCTTTCCTCCCTGGGATTATTATCTTTTTCCCGGACAAGCGGAGGCGGATGATGCCGCGCTTTGTGTCAAAGCCCAAGATATTCGAAATCTCAATGAATATGTGAACAAGGACGGTTTGCTGACATGGGATGTCCCTGATGGCGATTGGGTTGTTCTCCGCGTCGCCATGATGCCAACGGGCAGAATGATTTCCCCCGCCGCCAAGGAGGCTACGGGTCTCGAGGTGGATAAGATGAGCCCGGTTGCGGTGAAGAAACATTTCGATGCTTACGTCGGGAAACTTCTTAAGCAGATGCCGGCGGCGGATAGAAAAGCCCTGCGCGGCGTCTCGGTTGATAGTTATGAAGCAGGTCCGCAGAATTGGACGGATGATGCGCGTGAACAGTTTATGAAGGCTTACGGCTACGATCCGCTTCCCTGGCTGACGACACTCACGGGGCGCGTCGTCGGCAGTGTTGAGCAGTCGGAACGTTTCTTATGGGATCTGCGTCGCCTGGTGGCGGATCGAATCGCCGCCACCTACGGAGCTTTTCAGGAGGTTGCCAGCGGCAATGGACTGGAATTCTGGCTGGAGCCGTATGGGCACTTCGGTTTTCCCGCAGAATTCTTGCAACTTGGCGGACGCGCCGACGGGGTTGGTGGAGAATTCTGGCTCAATCCAAAACATGGCGACATGGAGGTGCGCGCCGGCGTGTCCTCCGGTCACATCTACGGCAAGCAAAAGATCAGTTCCGAAGCGTTTACAGGGACTCCGTCTTACGGATATACCCAGGATCCATGGACCCTGAAACCGATCGGTGATCTTGCGCAGGCGTGGGGGATCAATCATTTTGTGCTGCACGTCTACATTCATCAGACCGATGACCGCAAGCCGGGGATGAATGCCTGGTTCGGAACGGAATTTAATCGAAACAATACCTGGTTCGACAAGGGCCAGACATGGATCGACTATCTCCGGCGTTCCCATTTTCTGTTGCAGCATGGATGCGCTGTCGCGGACGTCGCCTATTTTATCGGCGAGGACGCACCCAAGATGAGCGGCATCCAGCAACCTGCCCTGCCGGAGGGTTACAGCTTCGATTATGTGAACGGCGAGGTCATTCGTGAGCGCATGAAAGAGGAGAACGGCAGGTTTGTTCTACCGGGAGGCATGTCGTATGCCCTGCTCGTGTTGCCTCCTTTGGATATGATGAGACCTGAGCTGTTGAAAAAAATCCGCGATCTGGTAGCCGCAGGGGGTGCCGTGCTCGGAGCTCCTCCTGTCCGGTCGCCCAGTCTCCAGAACTATCCAAAGGCGGATGAGGAGGTCCGGCAGCTCGCGCGGGAGCTCTGGGGGGATTTGAACGGAAAGGAGAACACGAGCCGGAAGTTTGGCAAGGGTTGGGTTTTTCAGGGACTTGATGTTCAGGCGTCATTGAACAAGCTGGGTGTCAAGCCGTCGATTGCCGGTTTGGAGGTGGAAGCCAAACCACGGGAAGACGGCTATAAAGATCCGCTGCCATGGACGCACCGTACCCTTCCGGACGGATCTCAACAGTTCATGGCCCTGCGCTGGCAGCATCGGAGCAGCGCAGAGGGGGAGATTTTTTATATCGCCAATCAAGCCGATAAGCGTCTGTCCGTTTCGCCGTCTTTTCGCGTAGAAGGCAAACAGCCGGAACTGTGGGATCCGGTCACTGCCGAGCATCGTTTGCTCCCGGATTTTGCGATCAAGGACGGGCGGACCGTCGTCCCGCTTGAGTTCGGGCCGCGTGAATCGTTGTTCGTCCTATTCCGCAAGTCAGCCCATGCTGCCGGCGGCGGAAAGAATCTCCCCTCCTACCGGACCGTTAAAGAACTGACGGGTCCATGGTCGGTGTCATTTGATCCTCAATGGGGTGGGCCGAAGTCGGTTGTGTTTGAGAAACTTGAGAACTGGCTGGACCGCAGCGAGGAGGGCATCAGAAACTACGGGGGGACTGCGGTTTATACCAAGACGTTTGACTTGCCCAAGTTGGAGCAGGGCAAAACGGTCCATTTGAATCTCGGAAACGTCAGGTCGCTGGCCAGTATCCGGCTCAATGGACGTGATCTGGGCGTGATCTGGTGTTACCCGTGGCGCTTGGAGATCACTTCGGCGGCAAAGTCCGGGCAGAACAAATTGGAAATCGAAGTGACCAATACATGGGTCAATCGCCTTCTGGCGGATACTAAACTGCCTGAAGAAAAAAGGCTCACTTATGTTGCACGGTCTGCGATCCGGGCTCAGAAACCTCAGGCTTCTGGATTGTTCGGGCCGGTGGTAATCGAGATGAAGGAGGAGTGATCCACGGAGAATCTAATTTGAAGAGCTGCCAGAAACTGCTTGTTCGGATGGGCATGGCGCTTCTGCTGATGCGATGCGCATCGGCGGCTCCAAGGTCTGTCGAGATTCAGGTGGAGGTTGCGCCCGCTGCAATCGGATCGCGCGCGTCGGATGAATGTCCGGCGCGACTGGATCTGGATTTTCAACAGCTGCTCGCCAAGGCGGGCGCTCAGGGCAAGGTGGATTTTGATTCGCTGAAGGTCGTGCCGCTGGGTGCGTCTCCAGATGCGCTTAGTTTGCAGTTCCGGTGGTATGACGCGGATATTCCCGATCCCTTCCCGGAGTTCAACGGCGTGATCAGTCGTACCAACGGCAAGCTGCGTCCAAAGCCCAGCGCTCGGTCTGGTTATTTCTACAACACCTCTGGAAGCGGCGACAAGGGATATCTGGCTTTCAGGCACAAGCAGGCGGGCGATCAGGCTTCGACCTATCAGTTGTCATTCACAGTCCTTCCGGCAGGAAGAACATCGGAAGGCAATGGGCGCAAGGGATGGCTGGGAGACGGTCAGTCGCGTTGCGGCGAAAAGGGCGAATCCACCACGGGCTCAGGTCATTCGCGCATCACGCTGGACGATTGGAACGGAGACGGGCTCATCGACATCCTCCAAGGTGAGGAGTACGGCTGTCTGTTCCTGTATCCCAATACCGGCACCGCGAAAGTGCCTCGTTTCGCTTACCGTAAATTTCTCCGAGATGCAGACGGCAGACCCATTGATGTCGGCACGCATGCTGCGCCACTGGTCATTGATTTCGATGGCGATGGGGTGAAAGATCTGCTGGTCGGCACCCATGTCAATCGTATCGTCTATTACAAAAATATCGGAACGAATAAAGATCGAAGACTCGGCTTCAAAGGCCTTGTGATGCACAACGGCAAGCCGGGAATCCTTCCGGCCAAGCCGATCATTGGGCGTAGCGAGGACGTCTTCAAGGAAGATTACTATCCGGTACTGGATGCGGTGGACTGGAACGGAGACGGACGCGTGGATCTACTGGCAGGCGGATATGTTACGGGTCGCGTGTATCTGCTGGAAAATCTTGGGAAGAACACGGACGGAACGCCGATTTTGTCCGACCCCAAGCCCTTGGAAGCAGATGGCAAGATCATCAACGTAGGCGACTGGTGCGCTGCACCTTGCGCCGTCGATCTGAACGGCGATGGCAAGCTCGATCTGCTCAGCGGCAATCATCCCGGCAGCAAGGAAGCCCTCCAGGCGAATGTCTTCCTCCGTTATTACGAGGGTACGGGTTCGTCGTCTCAGCCGGCACTCGCGGAGAAGCCGATTCCTCATGATGGCGAATTTCCTCGCCCGATGCTCGCTACACCGCGTGCCGCAGATTTGAACGGCGACGGCTTGCTCGACCTCGTTGTGTCGGGACGTCAGAACATCTACCTCTTCTACAACGTCGGGACAAAGACGGCTCCAAAGTTCAACGCGCATGAAAAGCCGCTACTGCTTGCGTGGGGATCCGATCCGATCGGCCTGCCGCAGTTCGTAGATTACAACCACGACGGTAAGCCGGATCTCTTCGACAACTATGTGATCGCGTTCAACAGCGGGGCGCCTTCACCGTTCAAGTTCGATCAGCGCAAAGCATTGCTGGCGCGCGGGGTCCGGATCGAACATCCCTCAGGCATCGGCGATGACTGGTTTTCTCCCTCTCTCTGCGATGTTGACGGCGACGGCGATTTTGATGTGCTCTTTGGCGACTGGTATGGCACGATCTGGTTTCATCGTAACAACGGCAACGACGAAAAACCCGACTATGATGTGAAGGGGTATCGACTGAAGACAAAAGACGGTGTTGAAATCAAGGTCGGCCCGATCAGGAAAGATCCGAGCCAGGATTTCAATGCGCTTCAGGGCGCGCGAACCGTGGTGGCCGCCGGTGATGTGGATGGGGACGGGTTAACGGATCTTGTGGTCGGAGATAACTACGGTATTGTCCGGTTCTACCGCAATGCCGGGCCGAAGGACGATCCTGTTTTTGAACCTGCCGTGCAGGTAGGCGATGTGAAGATCCGCTGCAGCGTGGATCTGACCGATTGGGATCATGACGGTAAAGTGGATATCATTGCCGGCAGTGCAGGAGGAACGGTACGCGTGTATCGAAACGTGCGGCACGACGGGAAGACGGCATTTGAAAACGGATTCGATCCGCAACTCCCGCCGCTCAAGCAGCCGCGGGTGGCGATGGTCGATCTGAACGGCGATGGCGATGAGGATCTGTTCGTTCCGAGTCTTCAGGGGGCCGTGTGGATCGAGCGATCGTATCTTGAACGCGGTTATGCAAAGGCGAAAATCCTGAGCGTGAAGGCCTCGGAATGAAGGAACAAGTGGAGTGATCGCAATTATCCCCGTCATGCGAATCATACCATCCTTTTTTGCACATCCCAGTTGCTGCTCAGAACGTGATCGATGCTGATTGTTTGAAATAACCGTATCCGTACGACACCGTGATCACGTCTCCCGAACGGGCCGGCATCTCGGCTGACAGAACCGCGCTGTCGGGTGTCTGTTCCGTCACCGTCACGTTGCGTTCCTGCCCGTTCACGGTCACCTGGACGGTCCCCTCTTCACGCTTGCCATAATCGAAGTTCAAGGGTGCTGTCAGCAGGATCATGATGCCGCCGGTCGTTTTCTTCAGCTCGATCACCGTGTGTTCGTATGCCAGATATGCCAGACTCAAATTGAACGGGGTGTTGAACTGAATCCAGCCTTCCGACCACCCGTAGTTCCCCTTTTCCGGACAAAAAGGGTAGTGCCCGTTTTTCGGCGCGCCGTCGAGCACGAAACGTGCATCGGACAACTGGCCAATCCCTCCCCTGTACTGGGAAAACCATCCGTTCTCGACCCCTTCGATCTCTCGTGACGCATCATACGAGAAATGGCGTCCTACCGGATTACGTCCGAACATATTGTCAAAATGTGACCAGACCAACTGCGCCACGCGTTGCTTTGACGCGGGATCTTTCACAAACGGCTTGACAGCCAGAAGTGCGCCAGGAAATCCCGTCACATTCCCGACCTCGTTCCACATCTGGGGCTTCGCGCCCATCGGTGTCCACTGATCCTCGCCATCGCCCAGCTTGCGGAAATCCCAGAGATTATCCGAACGCCGGAGCGCGACAACAACCCATTCGTCGAGCTTCTTCTGCAACCCCTCAGGCACGCGATCCGGATACGTCTTCATAAAATAGGATAGCCCCGTCATCGTGATGAATTCACTCATTCGTTGCCCCTTCGTGACCTGCGAGTTATTCCAGTCCAGATTGGCGATCATCCATTCCACCTGCTGATAGGCGGCCTTAAAATAGGTTTCGACATCCGGCCGCTTCTCCCGTTGAGCCACTTCATACAGCAGCAGATTGGGCTGGACAGTGAACCCGGGCGGATAGGCTCCTTTGGTGGAACCTGTTTTGGTCTTGAGTACAAACAGATTGTGCCCGAGACTCTCGTCGTAGGGGTAGCCATGGTCGGCCTTCTCCTCACTCCAATGTGCAAACGCATAGTCCCGCACCACACGATAGTTCTGCTCGGGAAGATAATGTTTCAACACGGGCCACGCATAGAGGAAATAGGCAAGTTGCGATTTCAGCATCTCATGCATCAGCCCTTGCGAAACAATCACATCAGCACCCCAGTGGATCAGCTTGACCAGATCGGGGATGTCCTCGCGATAGGGTTGCAGCGCGCCCCACAGATTGGTATTGCCCGGCGCCTGATACCGGATCTGCCGAGGCATACGGTCATACGCAGAGGGATTGGAAAGAAGCTGCGGAACAAGCGTGTTGAGTTCCCATCCAAAATGATGATCATCGCGCCAGCCGAACGAGCCACGACACCGGTTGGTGTAATTGCCGAGATAATGCCGGCTATCGATCATGAAATTGACTGCGTTCTGATAGGTCACACGCTCCAGCCACCAGCGCCCGATGCGGAACGGCACCGAGGTCAAGCCACTCGCCTCGACCACGTATTCAATCCCTTCCCCCGCCGCACCGTCAAATGCGGAGAAGTCGCCGATGTGTTTTTTAATCACGCCTTTGAACGCAGCTTCCCCGCCCTTTTTGCTTCGCACCACAAAGGCTGTACCCTCCGCCAACGTCGGCGCGGTGAATCGTTTTGGCGCACCCACATTGAACCCGCTCTGATTCAGATAGAGCGACACGATCTCCGTTTGCAGAGCAACCGCCGTCGATTTGAGTGCGGGTACGTCGCCTGTGACGTCCCACACGACAAACTCCTTGACGCGGGCTACATCCTGATGCGTCTTGCGGATCTCCAGCCGCAACCGATCCGTGACCACCTCAACCGTCTGGTCGAACAAGACGCTGACAGCCGTTGACTGGTTTCCAACGACCTCTGCAGAAGGGATCGACTGCCAGGCGTTATTTGCCCAGAAGCGTATCGTGAACGCTTCGACCACCCCTCCGTTTCCATATCCCGAATAAAGGTGTATCCCCGCCAGCCGCTTCACGCCCTCCAGCCGGACTTCGAGCCATGCCCCGTTTTTGTCGGTCAGGCTCACCCAGCGTGATTCGTCGCTGATCACACCGTCCGTCGCGAACCGGGCGGGGTACCCCTTCTTTTCCGAACTTGCCGTGGTTTCAATCACCTTGACCTTAGCCGCATGCACCACATTCGTGCCCGCCAGCGCGGAAAGAGCTAACAATACACCCGAGAGTGATAACGTCCCCAGCATACTCAATTGAACTATTTTTAATCTCTTCATACTTTTTCTCCTCGATGATTAACTACCCAGCATGTTGAACTTTTTTTGAATCCTGTCACGGTTCGACTTTCGCACCCCGAATTTTAGCGCATAAGACGGCCAAGAACTGATCACAGATCGAACCTCGTCTATCATTTGTATGGCATCAGACTCATCAATGCCCACTCCGGCAGCCACGCGCTTGACCTGCGACAAACCTGGCGTACGCCCTTCGCCGCATACTGACGTCGTATGCTCTCCTCCAGGCCCTTCTGAAAACGTCAGATCATACCCCGGAGAAAGAGACCATCCGTCTTCGGGTTTAAATAGAAACGAGAAATTTTTAACATGGTCGTCCCGGTTATGAGCGATCACATTGAACAACATCAACCGATAAGCACGCCGAACGTCTTCCTGATTTCCTGTCAAAACACGTACGACCTTCAGCACATCCTGATAATCACAGCAAGGCACACGGAAATCTGCGCCGATCAGATTCGCAAGACTGTGCATGTGGATACGCCGCCGCCCCACGCGGTCAAAACGTTTGACCCCGAAAAAGTCACCCTCCTTTACAGAGAACAATCGGCAGGGCGGAAACAAGATTCCAGCCGCTTGCGCCATTCCGGCATAAGCCGCTTCGACAGCACCGGTATCTGGAGAATCTGTTCGTGCAAAGAACTTCACCATCCAGGCTTCATATCCATCAGGATAGTCAAACGTGCCGGACAGAATATCCTTGCCACAAACCCCTATTAAAACTTTCGGTCGAGCACCGCCAGGAGATCCGCCTGCTCGCATGAGTTCCGGTAACACCACCGCAGCATCTCCTTCATACACAGACCGTGCCTCTTTCGCCAAGCGTCCGAGATCAAACCCGGCAAGAACTTCTTCCGCCCCACGGTCCGGAGGATGAAACGAAAGCGCGCCCATTGCGCCCTCGCCAAGCCACGCCAGACGATCAAGCTCAGTCAGCGCAGAAGAGGATCGCCCCTGTTGCCGAAAAAAACGATCCATCAGTAAACGTCCCCAGCCATCCGGGAGCGCATCGTCAAAAACACCTGGTAATCTGGCAAATGTCTGCAAGCCCGGCAACAGAGGAAGTTTAAACGGCGACAAAGCATACCCACGCGAAAGAAAGGCTTCATCGTACTCGAAAAAGAACGCACGGCCCTCTTCTGCCAACTCGCCAACAGCAATCACATCATCAGGCTGTGCGTGATATCGAACCTGAATCCGTTTCATTTCAAACCCCGCTTTCGTGTCGGCTTGACCAATCGCTGCTCCAGTTCATCCATACTCCGCGCCTGTGCCGGTTTCAGCAATCCCGAAAATTCCTCGATTCGGCCCAGTGACAAAACCACTTTCAAGACCAGCAAAAAAGAAGCTTTCCCTGTATCCTCGAAACGTCTGAGCGAAGCCACAGTCACACCAGCCCGTGCCGCCAACGTCGTGCGCTTCCATCCCGCCATCAGTCGCAAGGCTTTTGTCCTCGCGCCAAATTGCACACTCAACTCCTCAGGCATCAATAGGTTCATTAAATTCATAATGATAATATATTATCATTATTTAGTATTAATGCAACGCTATTGATAATATATTATTCATTATTTCGCTACTCAATCCATTTATGCATAACAGCGCACGTCAAACAGGGCAAGCGGCACCTTTCCGTGACTCTGGAGATCTTTGATGACAAGCCGGTCTGTGACCACTGCCTTGGGTAGACGGATGACCGCGCGGGTCTGATGATTGTCCTCGCACGTCGCAATGACCTTGCCTGCTGAATCGCAAATCGTATACCGCTTGATGCAGAACGGCACGGCGGCTTCCGGATGCCCCCATTGCACCGACTCCATGGCATGATCGAAATCAGTATCGAAGGACAGTTCAATGCGTCGGATCTTCCGTGGCTTATTCCACGTAATCGTTACCGCGGGTGCCGGATCATCCATGGCCGCGACCCAGGCGTTGGGGCCGGTTGTCGGACGGCTGAGCCCGTTCCGGATATTCTCCGGACCGAAGCCGGCAAGGGGCGGATCAAAGGCGATCGCAAAATTCTTGCCGCCGGGCCGACGCTCGGGAATCCAGAATTCAAACGTGTCCACGCCGATTCCTACCGGCGGCTTCTGTACCGCGCTCTTGGCTACATTGCGATTCGCGCCCTGTACAAGCGACAAAATACCCGTCACTCGGCTGTCACTCAATCGGATACTCACCCCCGAACAAGGCATGAGGCAAATAAAGGCGTATTGAGCTTGCGGAATATCAACCCCGAAATCAACCGCCACCTTCTGGCCACGACCCTTAGACACAGAAAGGCGCTTACGAGACAGAATAACATCCGGCGTGAAATTACCTTCGCGGGATGCCGTACGCAATTGCACTTCCACCTTCGCGGGCCTGTCCGCATCCAGCCACAGTGTCACCACGGACATCCGGCCTTTCGACACGGGGACAAGCATCGCCCGTGCGGCTTCGAGTGCAACGGATGACGCGCTCGGCTTGAAGGTGTCGAGCGTGAATGAGCTTGATGCCGTCAGGGTTGCCTCGCGGACTAAATCCTGGCTGTCCTCCAACGCAATACCGGGGATATAGTGACCCGTGCCCAGTAAACGCTGTTGCAGTTTATGCATCCGCTCTGCCGCCAGCAGATCACGCGGAAGAAGCTTTACTTCCCGGCAGAGCGCGGCGGCCATGCCGACGGCCTGCCCGTTATGCGCGCATGTGGCCATCACACGGGTGGACCCGAAGGCAATATGACTTACGCTGATACATCTCCCGGCCAAAAACAGATTTCTGATATTCCGGCTGTACAAACACCGATACGGTATCGGGTACACCCCTTTGCTGTGCCACTGCGTACACCCGGACTTCTTGCTGTATACGCCCTTGACCGGATGCAGATCGATCGCCCAGCCGCCGAAAGATACCGCATCCACTTGTTTTCGCTGCTCGATAATGTCCTGTTGGGTCAGCAGGAGATCACCCTCAAACCGACGGCTCTCGCGCTTGCCGGGGATGGCTCCCACCCATTCCAGCGTGAGGTTCGCCGCTTCCGGGTAGTCGCCCGAGTTCTTGATGTGATCCCACACACCATACACCACCTTCCAAAGCTCATGCTTAATTGTTTCACTGTCATGGAGGGTGTCCAACTCTCCGCCATACTCAAGCCACCAGTAATAACACCCTTGCCGGTTGGCGGCGATCTGTCCGAATCTCGGTATTTTCTTTGGGATGTCTTTCAGAGCAAAGGCGGGCGGCACAAAGCGGACAGGCTTTCCCGTGTCTTTGCTATAAAAAAAGATCGTGTGTCCAAGACGCTCGTCATTCGGCTGTTTCGGCGCATACTTCTCACTAAATTCGTCAGTGCCCTCGGAGCCTGTTCGAAACGCCGCGCCCGACAAGAAACCGAGAATGCCGTCTCCCGACGCATCACAAAACAGGGGTGCCTCGACCTCGTACAGCGTGGCGTTCTGACTGCAAAAGGCTCGGACTGAACGAACGGTGTCGCGTCCGCGCTTCGATACCTCGAACACCGCCGTGTTCAGCAACAACGTGATATTGGCTTCGCACAACACCTTTTCAAGTACGACGGTATCGAAAATCAATGGATTACCCTCGGGATTCCTATACAGGTTCTCCACCAGAATTTCGTCGATCACACCGCCTTCACGAGCCCAGCGGTTGTTATTGCCCATGTGAGAGGTTGCCCCGAGCACCCAGAGCCGGACTTCGCTGGAGGCGTTTCCGCCCAACACCGGACGATCTTGGATTAAGACAACCTTGACCCCCTCGCGCGCTGCTGTGATCGCACAACATACCCCGGCTAGGCCGCCGCCGACCACAGCCAGGTCAGCCTTCAGGGATTCCGTCTTTAACTCACGCCTTTTCAATGCGACATATTTTTTTGTCATTGATTACTTCTCCCCTCGAATAAATCTCGCCCTTCTGAGCACAAACCAAAAAAGCATAGGAATAACCGCAATGTGTAAACCTGCCGCCAGCAGGTACCACTGGGTATAAGCGTCCGGCTGGACTAATTTCGTGACTATATCGGGCCTCAACAACTTCGCCACCATGTTGTTCATCATAATTGCGCCCACCGAACTGCCGGCCGCCACGATACCGAATACCGCGCCTAACGACATTCGCGGCACGACGTCTACGACCAACGCGCTGATATTCGTCAGCCATGCCAAATGAGCAAAAACAATCAGGGACGCAAAGAGAAGGGCACCAGAAGCTGTGGGAGCACGCGCCACCATTAGCGACAGCGGCATGAACGCCGCGCATCCCAGCATCACGAAAAGCCGCGCGCGCGCCGGTGCCATTCCCCGCCTGACCAGTCGCCCCGCTAGCCACCCGCCCACCAGACTGCCCAGTCCGGCGGCCATGAACATAACCCATGTGATCTTCACGTCGGCTTGCGTCAAGCCACGTGCGGTCACCAAGTATTTTGGAAACCAGTTCTGATAGAAGAACCACACGGGATCAGAGAGCATCCGTCCGACCAGCAACGCCCAAACCACAGGCTGCCCCAATGCCTCAAGCCACGTCCAGCCCCGTTCAGCAGCGTCCCCCTCTCCGCTCTCCACAGCGGACGTGATCCACTCCCGTTCCCGCTCTGCCAACAGCGGATGTGTCTTCACCTGTCGACACAGAAAGAGCCAAGGCGCAAGCCAGAGCAGCCCCAGCAATCCAGTGACCACAAAGGTCGCCTGCCAACCCCAAGCCGAGGATAGCCACACGATAAAGAGCGGCGCGAGGGTCATACCGATCGGCGTACCGGCCGTATAGATGCCGATGGCCAAGCCACGCTCTTTGGGCGGGAACCATTCTGACACGGTCTTTGGCGACGCAGTCCAGTTGCCAGCCTCCCCGAGACCCAGAAGAAAACGAAAGGATGCCAGAGAGAGGAACGAGCGCGCCAGTGATGTAAACATATTGGCCAGCGACCACCAACCAACAAATAACGCCAAACTCAAGCGCGGCCCCAGGCGATCCACAATCACACCCGACAGCAACAAGGCAACCGTATACGCAATCTGAAAAGCGTTCTGGATATTGGCATAATCCTGGTCGGTCAGTCCGAGATCCTTCTGAATCGTGGGCGCAAGCAATGAAAGCGAGTTTTTATCCACGTAGTTCAGTACCGCCGCGAAAAAAAGCAACCCAACAATCCACCAACGTAAGCCATGTATTTTCATAACGTTTAAAAGTGTGCCATATCTTGCGGAAAAAAACTAGACACGAATGCGCAAATCTTCTAAGATATTGCGACATTATGAAAAGAAAGAAAATAACACGGCGCAAAAAAAAACCGGCCTTACGGATTCCCAGAGTCGGCGTGCTGGTGGATACCTGCACCACGTGGGGACGGACGGTCTGCACGGGCATTCAAAAATATGCCGAGCGTAACGGCCCGTGGTTGGTTTTTATCGAGCCCCTGGGCGTCGAAGAGCATGTGTCCTTGCCCAAGGGTTGGCTTGTGGACGGTGTAATCGCACGCATCGGGCATCCCGCTCTTGCTCGCGAACTGCGCGCGTTAAAAACTCCCGTGGTGAATGTATCCGGCATCCAACTACCTAACGACACGTTTTCGCGCGTCTCAAGTGACTTATCGACCTCCGGGAAAATGGCCGCCCAGTATTTTCTTGATCTCGGCTACAGAAACTTCGCCTATTTCAGTCTTCAAGGTCTGACGTATGTTAAGGCTCACCAGCAGGCGTTTGCCGAAAAACTCGCTGAATCCGGCTATACCTGTGCCAGTTATTCCGTTCGTCCGAAGCATGGAGCGATCCCCGACAAGAACCTGGATCTGAAGGAACTGGGTAAATGGCTTAAGTCCCTGCCCAAGCCAGTGGCTGTGCTGAGCTGGAACGCCTCACCGAGCCGAGAGGTTCTCTTTGCCTGCCAACTGGCAGGGCTACTCGTGCCAGAGGAGGTCTCCATCCTCAGCGGGTGTGATGACGACCTCCTATGTGCCATGGCTCATATTCCTATTTCCGGCATCCAAGTTGCTGGAGAAGAAATCGGCTACCAGGCAGCCACACTGCTGGATAGCCTCCTGCGGAAGAACGTGCAAAAGAAACAAACCATTCTCATTCCACCACCCGGAATAACCAGCAGGCGTTCTTCGGACAACCTGGCGATCTCCGACAAGGCTCTTGCGAAGGCGATCAGCTTTGTCAGGACGCATGCGGCCTACCCGATCAAGGTTGCTGACATTGCGGCCTATTCTGGACTTTCACGACGGGCGCTCGAACGGAAATTCGAGATCGTCCTTGGACGAAGTCCAGCCACTGAAATCAGGCGTGTTCATGTCGAGCGAGCCAAAGAGTTGCTGGCAACGACCGACATGCCAATCCCCGAAGTCACGGAAAAGTCCGGTTTCGGTTCACCGGAATATCTTTCGTTCGTGTTCCGTCAAGATGTCGGACAAACGCCGTTAAAATACCGCCGCTCCATTCGTAATCGTTAAACTCTCACCTTTGCCGAAGCGTAACACACACGGATTCTCATCCATCCAGTGACCGCGCCATTCGGGACGATCCGTGCGCTTCATCACATCGGTATCAGGTATGTTTAAAATTTGTCCCTATCGACTACAACGTCCACGGTGCGCGTAAGGCTGGACGACTGATCAACTTATTGGCAGCCGCGTTGCCGGAGAACGTTTCTTTGTCAGGATCCCACGCAAGCTTTTCACCGCCAAGTTTGATCGAGATGTGGGCAAGGTGACAGAGCGAGGTGGTGCGCTGTCCGACCTCCTCGTCTTCAAGTGTCCTGCCACGGGACTTGACACAATCCAAGAAATCCTGCTTTTCGTGTTTAAGCGGGAAATGGATCTCCTCCGTCCCGATGATCTCCTTGAGGATCTTCGGGTCACTGGCGATCAGACGCTCGGGGGAAAGTTTGCTGGCCATATAGTTGACCTGAATCCAGCCCTTCTCACCTTCAAACCGGACGTGCGGCTCGCCCATCTGATAGAACATCTCCATGCCGTTGGCGAACTTGTACCAGGCTTCAAAATTTTCCAGCACATTCCAGACTTTGCTGTTGTGAAACGTACCCGAGGCTTTCACCTCGACCGGCCCGGTGCGTTCCGTACCAGCACCCCACTGGCCGATGTCATTCAGGTGCGTACCCCAGTTGGTGATCATGCCATCGCAGTAATCGAGGTTGCGCATCCAGCCAGGCCGTGATTTCAAATCGTGCGGGGTATGAACGCGCTTCTGCATATAATCAACCTTCGATGCCGGTCCGAGCCAGAGATCGTAATCCAGCTCGGGGGGCGGCGCCGTGAGGGTTTCTGCTTGGTCCGGGAAACCCTCCTTCGGCGAACCCGTACGGACCACCAAAAGTTTGCCGATGCGCCCGTTGCGGACCAGCTCGGCTGCACGGTGCATCGGCTCGAGCGACCTGAACTCGCTGTCCACCCGGAACACGCGCTTATGTTTGGCGACGAGGTTAGCCAGAATCCGTCCTTCGTCAATATAGCGGGTAATGGGCTTTTCCAGCGCAACGTCCTTGCCGGCCTTGACAGCCGCAATGGCAATCGGCACATGCCAGTGATCAGGCGTCGAGATCATCACCGCATCCACATTCGGATCGGCCAGCAATTCCCGGAAATCGCGGTACCCTTTGGCTGTTTTTGCCTTGTAGTGCTTCTCCACGGCCTGCAATCCCTGGTCAAGCCGCCAGGCGTCCACGTCGCAGACAGCGGTGACTGTGCAGTCAGGCGACTTCAGGAAGGGTTGCAGATTTGAATAGTACGCCTGACGACCCATGCCAATCATCCCGATGTTAATGCGCTTGCTCGGGGCGTTTTGTCCAAAGACGCTGCTAGGCAGTATGACAGGCGCGGCAGAAGCCGCGATGATGGATTGAATAAAGGTTCGCCGATTGGTTTGCGTATGCATAGTCGTTCTCCTGTTGGGCAGATACATGACCTGCCTTAATTACTTTTCCGTCTTCGATGGGTTGCAGACTGCGCCAGGCAGTCATAGCATTTTTAAGTAGCACCTCGGGTTCGCCCTTGATGCTATAAAATTGATGGCCGACTGGACCCTGATACCCAAGCTTTTTCAGTTCAGCCAAAAAAAGCTTCAGGTCAAAATCACTCTCGGCCAGCGGAACAATGTAGCGCTTAGAGGCCATTGACACGCCATTGATGGAGACCAAGCCCGCGCTTGGCGCAACCTCACGCAAGGTCTTTAGTGCCTCTTCCTGTGTCTTGGGACCGCTCTTGGTCAAAAACTCGTGGCAGAGATTATAAGAGGGGGTCACGTTTGCATGTTTCGCCTTCTGGGTAATCCGCAATGTGTCCGTGGCCTTTTCCACATAAAAACCAACATGCGGATAAATAGAGACCTTTACCTGTTGCTCAGCCGCAAGGTCGCCAAGTTCATTCGCAATGCGCACGCAATCCTCATCATGATCCAGTTTATCCTTTGTCTCTCGGAAGTTGATCCACAAGCATGTTGAGCGACCTTTGAGCAACTTGACCGTCTCCCGCAAATCAGCCGAAAACTGTTTACCCTTTTCGTGACCTGGGAAGGTGGGAATATAGAGGCTACTGATTCCAAGTTTCGCCTCATCATAAATCTTTAGCCACTTCTCTAGGTCTTTATTCGTCGTAAAATTATAGGCCATGCCATCATAGCCCAACTCCTTGAGTACGGCAGCCTGTTTTTCAGGTGTCCAGATACCCCGACCCACCCCATTATCAAAGGCATAGAAGGGCCAGAGTGTTTTCTTGACGGCTTCATCCGCGGGCCACACGCGCAAGGCAGGCAGCGTGGAAAAAGCAACACCTATTTTTAAAAAGTCTCTTCTCTTCATTGGTTCAGCCTCCGTATTCCACTATTCCAACATTCCATTCTACTATACATACGCACTCTCCTCCCAGGCTCCTTGGAGCATGGCTTTCACATTTTCAACAGGTGTATTCTTTTCCAGAAAATCTGAACACGCAAAGAGGTAACGGCCACCTGGCTTTCCGATCCGCATAATCTCACGCGTCTTGGTCGCAACCGCTTCCGGTGTTGCCGTCTTTAAAAAACGCAGTTGATCGAGATTGCCTGATAAACAGATCCGATCCCCCAGCTCACGTTTCGCCGAGGCCAATTCATTATCCCCCTGGGGAAGCTCAGCCACGGTCTCCCAGACCGTCATACCCAGTTCACGGTAGCAGGGCCAAAGGGTACGCGCAAAACCACAATTATGATAAATGGTGAAAGCTCCCTGAGCATGAATCGCGTCGATGAGCCGTTTCTCATACGGAAACACATACGACATGAAATACTCAGCACTCACAGAACGCGCGTTCGCAATATGACCCTGAATGCCAATCACCTCAGCGCCTCCTTCGATTAGCCGCTGGTTATAGGCGATCATCCCTCGGGTCACACGATCCATCAACGCATGATAGAGCGTCTCGTTCATATAGGGTGCAACCATCAGATTCTCGATCCCCCAAAGATCGGCCGCCGCATTGAAGACCCCTGCCCAACCCCACGGCGCATTAACCCCTGACTCGCCGACCTGTTGACGCCAAAGCGCAGCCGTTTCTCGAAGTTCTGCTTCCGCCTCCACATCCAATTCAGGCAACCACTGAACAAAGGCCTCTACATCCTGATCCGTTTCCAGCAGATGTTTGCGAACACTGGACATCAACCCCGACGTGGCGACACCTGCGTCTGGCACAGCAGTCATTTGCGAAAACGTATGATCTGGCGTCGCGATTTCTAATCGGGTTATCCAGAAATCACCCTCCTTCTGCGTCTGGCGATCTATATGCCAATTTTGATGATGCCGTTTCATGAAGGCTGGCGTCATAAAGCGGTTGGGTCGCGTCAAAAGATCGAATGGTAGTTCTTTTGCCAATTCAATCACGGTTTCCACGCGATCCAGTTTCTGATGCTTCGGATAGTACCACGCCAAATACTCCTCTTGAATAAAGGGCACCACCGGAACCCGATCCGGCAGGTCACCTCGTAAAACCGTCAAAATACGTTCACGAGAGGTCATTGTTCTTCCACTCCTTTTTAGGAAGTAACGCCTGAACCGTCAACCAGGCCAACAGATAGGCGGAGGCAGAAAGAATAAACAGGGGCCAGTAACTTCCCGTCTCTTGAAGGATCCAGCCTGCCGCTTGCGCGATGAAAATGCCGCCCAAGGCACCCGCCATCGTCCCTATGCCGGTGACAGAGGCAACCGCACGTTTCGGAAAATAATCAGAGACCAACGAAAAGAGATTCGTCATCCACCCCGCGTGTCCAGCGGTCGCAAGGCCGATCAATATGACCGCCAACCAGACATGCTGCGTCCAAGCAGCAATCAGAACGGGCACAGGAAGTAAGGCACAGAGAAACATGACAGACTTACGCGCTGTGCGCACGGGATACCCCCGTGCAATCAGGCGCTTGGTCAGCCAACCCGCACCGACGCTGCCCAGAATCGTGATTGCATAAACTGTAACCAACGGAGCGCCCAATTTCGTCAACTCCACATGATGTTTGTCGTGAAGGAATTTCGGCAACCAAAAAAGAAAGAACCACCAGATCGGATCACTCATTAGTTTACCAAAGAAAAATGCCCAGGTTGCCCGATTACGCAGAACCTCGCCAAGGGGCATAGGTCGTTCCTCGACTTCTGAAGACTCCGAAGGACGTACATCCGGACTCCTGTAAAACACCATCCAGATCAGACACCAGAGCCAGCCGAGAAGACCGAGTGCCAAACACGTGATACCCCAACCGCTTTTCGCGTAGAACGCAAGAATCACGAGCGGAGCAAGGATGGGCCCGATCATCGATCCTGTGTTGAAGAAACCTGTGGCCAACGCCCGTTCCTCTTTCGGAAACCATTCCGCAACCGCTTTGATGGCACAGGGGAAACAACCCGACTGCGTAAAGCCTAAGGCAAAACGGACGAGAATGAAGGACATCACGGAAACCGCCCAGCCGTGAGCCGCAGTGACAAGGCTCCACAGCGCGATGAAAAGCGTAAAGCCCCATCTCGTTCCGAGTCGATCAATCACCCAGCCCGCCCCAAATACACCCAACGCATACGCCAACTGATAGGCGGTGACCATGTTGCCATAGTCCGTCTCTTTCCATTTCAGATCTTGGGTCAATTGCGGGGCAAGAATCGAGAGTGCCTGACGATCCATATACAGAATCGTCACCGCCAGAAATAGCAATGTGCACACCACCCATTTGAACTGTTGACGTGAAAACATGTCACTAGAATGACACAAATCTCCCTCATCTGGCAAGGAACGAAATGCGCAAATAAAACCTAATATGCGAAAATACACTTGTCTATCATGAGCCACTAAAGTATGATTATGACTTCAATGGAATAATGGAATACGGGAATGCTGGAATGATGGGTGGAGGAATGTGATTCCAGTATTCCACTACTCCAGTATTCCATTCTTCTATGATGTCCAGAACAAGACCTACGATCGCCGTTGTCTTTCCAGCCAGTATCCCTTGGATGGCTGAAACGCTGCGTGGTATTAAATTGACTTCTGACCGTCTAGGTGGCTGGGCCATCATCACCAGTCCGCCTTCGTTGCAGAGTACGGGTGAAAAAACAATACACATTCCCGCTCTACGAAAATGGAAAGGGGACGGCGTGATTACTGTCCTCACATCACGACGCGAAGAAACGCTGGCCAGCAAGCTTTCCATTCCTGTTGTCAATCTTTCAGGCTGGTATCCGCCGACCTCTAAAAGCATCCCGCGGGTCAACGCGGATTACCGAGCCATGGGTAAACTTGCCGCAGACCACTTTATTGCGACGGGGATCAAGCATGTTGCGTATTATGGTTTTAAGGAGGTCTGGTTTTCGCAAGAACGATCTGTAGGTCTCCAGCAGCGAGCAATAGCGATGAAGTGCTCCTTTTCGGAATTTCTTCATCCGCTGAATCACCAAGTCGTCTCCTGGCAGCAGCAAAAACGAGAATTACTCACGTGGCTAAAGACATTGCCCAAGCCCGTCGGTGTTCTGTGCGTCCACGATTACCGCGCACGCGTCATTCTGGAGTGTTGCGAAGAACTTGGCTTGAGTGTGCCTGACGATGTATCCGTGCTCGGCATTGACAATGATCAGATGGCCTGTGATTACTGTACCCCATCGCTCTCAAGCATCTCACGCGACCCCTTTGCCTGTGGTGCGGCGGCAGCGGAACTCCTGCATCACCTCATAACAAAACGCCACCTAACAACGAAAGTGATCCTCGTACCTCCCTGCGGTGTCATCCAGCGACAGTCCACAAGCCGTCTTTACGACGAAGACCCTATTATTAAACAAGTCATTTCCTACGTCCAGGGACAAATCACACGCCCCTACTCCGTCGCGGACATCGCCACCGAACTTCATCTCTCACGTCGCACCATCGAGACTCGGTTCCAAACTAATCTTGGCATCACTCCACACGATTACATTCTCAATCAGCGGATCAACCATGCCAAGACGTTGCTTCTTCAAACCGAAACCTACCGCACGCTCAGCGAGATTGCTTATGCCTGCGGCTTCAGCTCGATTAAGACATTCCGGATGGCATTCAAAGCCTTGACACATACCACTCCCGCGTGTTATCGAGAACAGTATGAATGAATAGGTTTAGTAAATTCCTGTTCCCATGATATGCCAGCCGCGACCAACAGGAACCGCTTTAGAATCATTGGCAACGCCGATTTCGCCCGCGCACCAGACACCAAAGAAGGGAATACCTGCACCCAAGCCCTTGGCAATAGCGGCCTGCTCTTCATCAATGGATTCGAGCTTGCCTTTACGCCCAGCGCAATCAAAGAATACAGCGGCAATCAACTTGCTCATTGCTCCTTGACGGATGCGCAGGGCGGTATCCTCAGCCGTCTTTAGCACAGCATCATTGTCACGCGCTTGATCACCAGCCTGAGTGACCTTAAACGGACCGTTCAAGGCTATCACTACACCCACATCCGTATGCAACTCACCCCCATGACCAAGCCAGTTGAAGCCTGCATTCTTATTGGCTGAACCGCCCGCCATGGGCAATGCAGAGCCATAGACACTTTGCAGACCATCCAGGAAAAACTGATTACGCGGAGAGTGACAGTCTGCCAACACGAGCATCAACTTTGCATCATCCTTGACAGAGACCTTCTGCGCCAATCGTTTCGCAGCATTCGTGAAATCGCCTTGGATGGCATCCGACATTGCCTGACGCGCCGTTACGCCCTCACCTGAAAAAGCCAGCAACCCGACTGTACTTTTATCCTTTGCACCTTCCTGCGTATAGATGCCATATACCGCCATAGAGACAACCACGTCCTTGCCGAGGACAGAGGTCACGCCTTTCAGCGCCTCGGTTTTGTCCGCCTTTTCAGTATAACATTCCGCCATCACCACAACCGCAGGTTTTGCATCACCCAACTGCGCTTTGATCTTTTTCGCTGCTGCTTCGCCTGCGGCAAAAGCATTCTTGTCTGTAGTCAGTGCTGTATTGACCTTCATTTGCGCCTGCGCACACATTGCAACCATCATCCCTGCGACCATCACCATCTTCTTCATAACCTGTTTTCCTTTCATACTTGTAACCATTCACAACAAAAAATATTCACCGCAAAGAACGCAAGGAACACAAAGATCAACTTCTAAATTCACTGTTTTTGTTGGCTTAATCATGACAAAACATGACTCTTTTCTATGTGTTCTCTGCGTTCTTTGTGGTAAACAATTTCCATCCATTCGTTAAATTCGTTTAATTCGTTGAAAAACATCAATGAATTGACGAACAACATCCAAAGATGCTCCACGCATCATAAAGCTCAGTCTGTATGCCCATCCATGCATTGCCGCGTTTTGCACAGGCAGGACGATTCATGCGCTCACCCAAGTCGCGAATCTTGCCATCTGAATCCTGAACGATGAGCGAAAAATAAAATTCACGCCCTGCATCAAAGCGTATACCTTCTACAACCTCCATGGGCAATTCAATTTCACAAATTGTAACACCCTTATCCGATGCGGAACATGTTTTTGCGGCTACTGTTTTTTTGGTCAGCTTGCCATCTTCGATTGTCAGTCTGGCGGTCTTTCCTTGCGCATCTGTTTCAAACTCGTGATAGACCTTTGTCCCGTTTTTTTTGATAAACCCAAGCCCATACTGAAGCGATTTAAATCCACCTTCCATCTCGACTGCCAGATACAGATTCTCTTCATTCCAGAACATCCGCAACACGGTATTCTTGCCATTCGTCTTCCAGTCCAACGAAATGCCATCCTGCCACAATTTGTCCGGTCTTGCATCAATCACAAGCTTCCCATAAGGCGCACTGGCCACACAAACAGTCTGTTGATGAACCTTCCCATCGACGGTTACCGCGAAGCCATATTTATTCGCCGGCTGTTCAGTGGCCTTCACGACACGGAATGGTTCACGCGTTCCTTCGACCTTCACGATTTGAGGGTCAATCACCCAACCTTCCGGCGGCGTCAACATCACAGAGCCCTTCCAGTCGCCATACACGTCGACGGCACCTAATGGACCGGTAGACGGATTGACCGTAAAATTGCGTACCTTCACCTCGGCCCCCTGTGCAACAGCCAGCATCAGGGTTGATAAAACAGCAATACTGATTATATCTCGTTTCATTTTCCGGCATGCTCCTTGTTAAATCCGATGGGCAATCCGAACTTAGGCCATACAAGCGAGCCTTTAGCTTGTTCGGGTGCATCCTGATAGGCACCATAAAACACGCTGTTGCAATCGAGCCAACATGTGATACGGCGCATCTCTTCCGAGGTAAGCTTCACACCTTTATGTCCGCCTAAAAGCATTTTACAGAGATTACTCATGCGCGCCCCGATCTTTCCTGGGATCGAGTATTGAATCTCTTTGTGTTGTTCCATCACACCATTGCCACCACACATCGACCAGGCCATGCTGTCGGCCTTCGCATGGTTCTTGGTCAGCGCAGAATATGATTCTGACCACCCATACTTATCCCCTGCGTCCGCACGAAGATTAGGTACTTGCATCTTACCCTTTGCACGATGCGCATCATGGCAGGTTACGCACTGTTTATCGAGTACAGGCTGCACAAGTCTTGGGAACGTAATCGGGAAGGTCCCCTCCCCTTCAGACTTCAGTGTCGACGGAGGGCGCATAAACGCTTTTGGCATCTTGCCTTCATGCAAAGAGCTGGTATGCTTAGGTTCGTGACACCCAACGCAAGACATCTTTTCACCTGGATGCACATACGTTCCAGAACGCATGCTCTGAACAGCCATCCCCTTCTCATCCAGCACCTGCATATAGAATTCGCAACCTGCCGGCATCGTAAAATAGACACTGCCATCTTCTTCAATCGGCACGGTTCCGAGTGATCCGCGGGCAAGAGATTGCGCAGAAACTCCCACCTTAGGGTCATTTGCCGCATACGTATCCTTTGGGAAGATGACAACGACGCGAAGTTCTTTCAGTTTTGATCCTTTAGGCCAGGGCTCCATTGACTGATAAACATCATTGATGGCAACCTCACCCGTGGTCGGCATGGGGGTACCTGCCGGGCGGTCAGCCTTTGCCAACTTCGAATCATTCTGCAACACAGGCGGACGCTTGCGCGGCACAAAGGGAATCGGATGTAAAGCACTCATCCCCTCTTCACGGTACAGGAGTTCCCGATTACCCCACATATCGCACAAGTAAATACCGTACGACTCACTCCCGCTACGTGTATAGACCGCAAGATAGTATTTCTCAGATAAGGGCCAAGGTGTGCCAAGCGGCTCGATATAAGACGTACGACCTTTGTTTCTCGACACCCGTCCAACACTCCTCGCCTTTCCAGGCAAGTCTTCAGCTTCAGGGAAGCAATATTCAGGGGTCACGCGTTTGACCTGATTCATCATCCAATCATCAGACTCGCGAGGATCAACCAAGACGATGGAACCATAAGCCTGTCCGTGATGCGCAGCAGCCGTCGCCATATACAGTGGTGAATTTGGGATCGCACGAATATTCATTTCCATCCAAGGCCTCATCTCTCGCTCACGCGGATAATTACCATGGAACGCACGGGGATTGCGCCCGTCCGGAAAACAGAGCCACGGATGATGCGCAACATCCGAGTCACGATCTACATAGTCCCAACGCGTATAGACAATCATTCCGCTATTGTCAACGCTCGGGTGCCACTCAGTGGTCTCATGATAACTGAACCGAACGATATCGCTCCCATCCGGCATCATCCCATGCAGAATCGTACACGGCACAGCACGTCCACTGCAACGCGTCTGTCCGGCATCGCGCTCGGACACGAATACGATGCGCCCATTGGGCAACCAGGCAGGATGCGTATCATTCCACATAGAATCCGTGAGTTGTTTTAAATCACTGCCATCCACATTAGCACTGAAAATATGGAACGCGCTCTCTTTTTTCCAGTAGTAGTGCTTTGCCAGAGCTGGCTGACCGCCTGACTTTTTCGGACCAGCAGGCTGATCTGTCCAATCCCAATCATCCGGGATATTGGGATTCTTTTTATCAATACCCCACTCTGCCTCGGTATATCCAAAGACAATGCGCGAGGCATCATAATCCAAATCAAGTCCGACAAACGAACCCTCATTCCCAAGAGTCTTCCCTTTTAAACGGCCGCTCACGACTGGTTGGGATAGCACATTTCTCGCAACTGGCTTGTCGCTGAAAGGATTCTCAAGCACAAAAATGCCGCCCCCTTTGATTTGATTGAAGCCAAGATATTGGTCAATCATGTGATTCTCACCACGCGAGACCTTCTTGTCATTGAGACTCATCTTATCAAAGGGCTTATTGTGCTTCTGGAACACGATACCCTTAAAGTTCAGCAATGGATTTTTAAACGCGAGTATTCGACGAATAGCGACAACGCTCGTGAAGTTTACTTCATCGCTCTGGCCCGTCTCGCACGTCGCCTTCAACGCTTCCAGTGCTGTCTTTTCGTTCGCCACATTGACACCTGCCCCGGCTAGATCTTTGGCAAGCGCCAATGTCTGTTTAAGCGCCACCATCGCAGGAAATTTTTCCGTGGCTGGCAACATAACTTCAGGGGTAATACTCTCCTTTTGGAGACGCATCACATTCCACGTCTTGGATTCGGCCATCACGCGCTTGAGTTCTGTATATTCCGCCTGAGTTTCAGCACTCCCGAAGACGTGCAAGACTCCGAAAAACGCGACAAACACAGACCCACACAGAAAAGACCTAGCAGTAGTCATTCGCTCCCCCATGCTTTTCCCTTTTAAATCATCACATTTCAATTATGAATAATCATACTAAATTCAGTTAGACGCTTCAATCACTCATTTGCAGGGACAGGGTGCGATTCATTTTAGTTGAAATGAATCACACCAGGTAGGAGATAACAAGGA